>DUAG01000010.1 GCA_012960925.1 Candidatus Manganitrophaceae bacterium | reverse complement strand
GCGATTGGAGGAATTACACCCTATCAAAAATTGACGCTGGCAACACAGGCTCTACTTCTGTGAACCATTATTAATGGGGGGATTACCCTTTCTCCGGGTGATGATCGCTTTGGCTCTCTGTCATCTTTTAGGCTATTCTTAAGTATGTTTTTGCGCCAAATCGTGTTTAAAAATAGTATGAGGAACTTGGAACCACATCACAAATACTATTGTAATAAGGAGATGAAATCAATCATGATCTATTTGTAATGCGGGGATAAAGGTTGAGTCTTGACAAGATTCATCAAAATTTTGTATAATGCTTTTATACCCTACCATGGTAGAGTATATTAAAGGAGTGCCTGATGAATGATGACACCAAAAGAAAAATCCTTACCCGTCTCGCCAAGATTCAGGGGCAGGTCAAGGGCATCGGTCGGATGATCGAAAATGATCGTTACTGTGTGGACACGCTTCATCAGATCTCAGCCGTCCAAGGTGCTCTTGAACGGGTCGCAAAAGAGACCATGAGGCGCCACCTCGAAAGCTGTGTTGTTAATGCGTTTCAATCAAAAAACAAGACGGAAAGAGAAAAGAAAATAGAAGAATTGATGACCATGTTTTCTAAATTTGGGAAATAGAGCACATCAAAATGAACAGTATCTCTGTCATTGTCCCGGTTTTGAACGAGGAAAAAATACTCCCGCTCTTCCTGGCCCATCTTGAGCGATTTTCCATGGCCGAGGTCCTCATTATTGATGGGGGGAGTGATGATCAAACCCATAAAGTCCTACGCGATTGGGCCAGTGCCTCCAAGAGTAGAACTCGGCGGATTGTGTGTTCCGCTCCTCGCAGTCGGGCGGAGCAAATGAATGAAGGGGCGAAACAGGCGGCGGGAGACATCTTCCTTTTTCTCCATTCAGATTCTTTTCTCCCATCTCAAGGGTTTGAGGCGATCCTGTCTGCGCTTCAATCACCATCTACCATGGGGGGAGCATTTCGACTCAGGATCGACTCCCCTCTTTTTTTCTTGAAAATGATCTCCGTGATGGCCAATTTAAGATCTGTCGTTCTAAAACTTCCCTATGGTGACCAGGGAGTTTTTGTGCGTCGTGATACATTTATAAAACTTGGAGGCTATCGCGAGATGCCGCTAATGGAAGATATCGACTTTATCCGGCGCTTGAGCCAAGAAGGTCATGTCATCCTCCTTAAAGAGTCCGTCACAACGTCCCCACGAAGATGGGCTCATAAAGGATACTTTTACACCAGTTTTCGGAATATCGTTCTATTTGTCTTATATTATCTAGGCGTCTCTCCATTGAGGCTGGCTAAATGGTATCATTCGTGAACCCACCTTGGCTAAAGGAAGTGAAATGACAGTCGATCAACACAAAGGAATCCGCTTAGATCTTCCTATTTCCGGAATGACTTGCGCGGGGTGCGCTTCCCGTATCGAAAAGAGCTTACAGGCCTCAGAGCAGGTCCTTTCATCATCGGTTAATTTTGCTACTGAAAAAGCAACCGTATATCTGAAGGAGTCCGGGGCCCCAACAGAGATTATCCAAGTGGTTCAACATATCGGCTATGACATCAAGACAGAAAAGACGACAATCCCGATTGAGGGAATGTCCTGCGCTTCCTGCGTCGCAAAAATTGAAGGAACCTTGAAAAGCCAGACCGGGATCTTTCTGGCCTCGGTTAACCTGGCCTCTGAAAAGGCAACGATTGAATATTTGCCGACCCTGATAAATATTAAAGCGATAAAAGATGTCATCCGAAAGCTTGGATATCAAGCGCCCGATTCAGGAAAAATCCTCCCGGAAGGTGCTGTCCAGAAAGATAAATCTCGTTCGGCTTCCAGCCGAAAAGTTTTCGGTTCACTTATTCTGACGCTTGCCATTTCAGTTGTGATGCATGCCGACTTCTTTAGATTGGATTTTCTGTTCCCGGCTCATTCAAAAATGAACCTCATGGTACAATTTTTCTTAGCCACACCGGTTCAATTCTGGGCTGGAAGGCAATTTTATAAGGGCGCATGGGCTGCGGCAAGGCATTGGACATCAGATATGAACACCCTGATCGCTGTGGGAACTTCTGCCGCCTATGCATACAGTTTTATGGCCACTTTTTTCCCGAACCTCTTTGTTGGGGAAGGGGTGAACCCCGTGGTCTATTACGATACCTCTGCCGCCATCGTGACCCTTATTTTGATAGGAAGATTACTGGAAACGCGCGCCCGGGGGAAGGCCTCTGAGGCGATACGAAAATTAATGGGTGTTCAGGCAAAAACAGCCTCTATCTTGCAAAGCAATGGCGAAGTGAAGGAAGTCCCCTTGTCCGATGTTCAGGTGGGGAACCAGATTGTTGTCCGTCCCGGAGAAAAGATTCCGGTCGATGGAGAAATCATTCAGGGATACTCCTCGGTAGATGAATCCATGATTACAGGGGAGAGTCTTCCGGTCGAAAAAAAGGGCGGAGACTCCGTTATCGGCGGAACATTGAACCAGACCGGCCGATTTGCTTTCAAGGCGACGCAAGTAGGTTCAGAGATGGTCCTTTCTCAAATTATCCGCCTTGTTGAAGAAGCGCAAGGAAGCAAACCGCCCATTGCCAAACTGGCCGACAAGATCGCTTCTTTCTTTGTCCCGACAGTAATGGGGATTGCATTCTTGTCTTTTATCGTCTGGTTTCTTGTGGGCCCCGCTCCACAGTTGACCCACGCCCTCATTGCCTCCGTCGCCGTCTTGATCGTCGCATGCCCCTGTGCGCTGGGTCTGGCCACGCCGACATCTGTCATGGTTGGAATCAGCCGCGGGGCTGAATCCGGAGTTTTAATCCGAAGCGGCGAGGCGCTGCAGATGGCTCAGAAGGTGGATATGGTGGTGTTTGATAAGACAGGGACCCTCACCCATGGAAAACCTTCCGTCACCGACGTCATCAGCAGAAAAGAAGATCGGAACAAACTTCTCTTTTATGCCGGCAGCGCCGAACAGGGTTCAGAACATCCTTTGGCCCAGTCGATATTAACGGCGGCTAAAGACGAAAAAATTGACCTCGTCGAGCCGGAAGACTTTGAAGCCATTCCCGGAAAAGGAATCCAGGCGGTGATTCAGGGGAAAGTGGTCCTGCTCGGAACCGCCCGATGGTTTGAGGAAAAAGAAATCTCCATGAAGACATTTCAAAAGGCCGGCGTTCGCCTTTTGGAAGAAGGGAAAACACCGATGTTTGTAGTTATCGGGAATGAATGTTTTGGGATTATCGCAGTCTCTGATACCGTAAAAGAAGGTGCAAACGGGGTCATTGCGGCCTTGCATCGAATTGGCTTAAAGACCCTGCTTCTCACTGGGGATCAAAAGAAAACAGCGGAGGTTATTGCTCAGGCAGTTGGGATTGACCAGGTCATCGCAGAGGTGCTTCCAAATGAGAAGGCCCAAAAAATAAAAGAACTTCAAAAGAAGGGGCATCGTGTCGCCATGGTGGGAGACGGAATAAACGATGCGCCCGCGCTGGCCCAGGCGAACATCGGCATGGCCATCGGAACCGGAACTGATGTTGCCATGGCGGCTGCAGACATTACGCTTGTCGGAGGTGATCTTCGGGGGATTGTCACCGCACTTCGACTTTCAAAAGAGACAATGAAGAATATCCGGCAGAACCTTTTCTTTGCTTTTATCTACAACATCATTCTCATCCCCGTCGCGGCGGGTGTCCTCTATCCTCTGTCGGGCATCCTCCTTTCCCCCATCCTGGCTGCCGCAGCCATGGGACTCTCTTCTGTAAGTGTCGTAACAAATGCCCTTCGGCTCCGGTGGTTTCGCACGGTATAGGGTGGTTTTTCGGTCTTATTTTTCCTCGGGTGCCTCTATCCCGAGAAACTTCATTTTCCGGTAGAGATAGGTCCGCTCAATCTTCAGCGCTTCCGCTGTTTTAATGACATTCCAGTTATTTTCCCCAAGCTTTTCCAGAATATGTTTCTTTTCGAAAAGACTACGGGCTTCTTTCAGCGAAGAGGCAGGCGTCGATGTCGATTGTAGGATCTGAGATTGATCCCCCTCCCCGTATTGGATAAAGTCAGGAAGATCGTCCTGTGTAATCACTTGGGACGGGACCATGATCATTAGTCTCTCAGTAATGTTTCTGAGTTCTCTCACATTGCCCGGCCACCCATATTGCTTCATTAAATCATAAACTTCTGCTTCTATTCTTTTGGGCTTGAGGCCTTGCTCCTGAGAGAGCTCTTTCATAAAGTGAGCAATAAGGCGCGGGATATCCTCTGCACGTTGCCTGAGAGGAGGGACATGTAAAGGGATCACATTTAAACGGTAATACAGATCTTCACGGAAGGTTTCCTCCTTGATCTCTTCCGAGAGGTCTTTGTTCGACGCTGCGATGACTCGGACATTGACCTTGATCCGTTCCCCCCCACCGACCCGATAAAAAACCTGATCCTGTAATACCCGAAGAACCTTTGATTGGGTCGGAAGAGACATGTCCCCGATTTCATCAAGAAAGAGTGTTCCCTCGTGAGCCAGTTCAAACTGTCCCTTTTTCTGACGTTCCGCCCCGGTGAAGGCACCCTTCTCATATCCAAAAAGTTCACTTTCAATAAGGTTGCTTGGAATCGCGGCACAATTGATCTCGAGAAATGGCCTTGCTTTCCTCGGACTTTCCGCATGGATCATCCTGGCGACCAACTCTTTCCCCGTTCCGTTCTCCCCTGAGATCAATACCCGGCCCTGGGAGGGACCGGCCATTTTGATCTGTTGAATCAAATCAAGGATGGGCGGACTCTCACCAATCATTTCATATCTTTTTTCCACCATCATTTTCAGTGTCTTGTTTTCCTGTTGCAGCCTACGTTCGGTCAGGGCATGCTTCACCATCAGGATTACTTTTTCCAAAGAGAGAGGTTTTTCGATATAGTCATAAGCCCCCAGCTTGATCGCTTTCACGGCCGTTTCGATTGAACCATGGCCTGACATCATGACAACAATGACCTCTGGAGAGGAAGCTTTTATCTTCTTTAGGGTGACAAGCCCGTCCGGGTTCGGCATCCAGATATCAAGCAAGACAACTTCGGGGGAAGTGGTTTTCACCTGTTGAAGCGCATCGACCCCATTCCCTGCAACATGAACATCATATCCCTCATCGCTCAGGATACCCGATAGCGTGGAGAGGATCGCCGGTTCATCATCTACGAGTAAAATCTGTTCAGCCAAGTAATCTCCTTTGGTAACTATTGAGACTCGTTTAAGCCACCATGACGGCGCTGCTGTAGTTCTCGAATCCTCACGCCTTGCCCTGAAGCTTTATCTAGGCATGCTGAATATGTCATCCCTATACGGGGAACTCAATGGTAAAGGTTGTCCCTTTTGGATGTCGGGGTGCGACGCGAATTTGTCCATTATGATCTGTCACAATGCGATTGACAATGGCCAATCCGAGCCCTGTTCCGGTTTTTTTTCTAGAAAAATAAGGGAGAAACAGTTTCTCAAGATCATCAGGCTCAATACCCACACCCTCATCAGAAACCTCTATCCGAACCTTTTGTTGGGCCAGATCGTATGCCGTCGCAATATAGACGCCGCCCTCCCCCTCCATGGCTTCAACCGCATTCTCAAATAAATTCAGGAATACACGTTTGATCTGGTCACGATCCAAATTCAGCATGGGAATATCTTCATCAAACTGAGAAGTGACGACGATGTCTTTTTGACTTGTTTGATAAAGGAGAATCACCTCCTGTAAAATTGGGTTGATTGTTTGCACGCTGCGGTGAGGAGGAGGGAGCCTGGCAAATTCCGAGAATTCATCAACCAATCGCTTCAGGCCCTGTACCTCGTTAATCACGATTCGGGTCGATTCATCAAAGATTTTATCAAAATCGGAGGACCCCTGGAAATATTTCTTCCGAAGACGCTCGGTGGAAAGCTGAATCGGGGTGAGAGGATTTTTAATTTCATGGGCAATTCGACGGGCTACCTCCTGCCAGGTCGCAACTTTTTGAGCCCGGATGAGTTCGGTCAAATCATCAAAAACGATCACAAAGCCCAGAAGCCTTTTGTCGTGTCCCTGCAAAACCGAAAGCGTGATGCGCAGGGTCAATAGCCTATTCTGAACTTCGACAATAATTTCTTCCTCCAAAGACTTTTCCCCCGCTGCTTGCATCTGCTGATAGAGGTCGGTGATTCCCCCCATTTTTCGGGATAAGAAGAAATCAATAAAGTCCTTCTGAATGGCCTCATTGGGCGGGACACTGAAAATCTTGCTTGCTGACGGATTAAAAGTCGCGATCCTTCCTTTTTCATCGACAGAAATAACGCCCGCGCCGATATTTTGCAGGACACCTTCCATATAGGCGCGGCGTCCCTCCGATTCCCGGTTCGACACCAGGAGAAAACGATTCACCTCTTTAATTTTTTCCTGCCCCTGCTTTAAGTCAGACGTCATTTTGTTAAAAGAATCAACCAGTACGCCCAGTTCATCGGTTGCCCGGACATCAAGCTGGAAATTTAAATCTCCACCCGCAACGGCTTGTGTCCCCTCGGCAAGACGCTGTATTGGAACAGTAATGGTTCGGGAAAAGTAGATACCGAACCATACCGCCGAAAAGATGATCAAGAGGACAATGATCAGGAAAGAAAGGATGTAGCTTCCCTTAATAGGGTTCTTGAATGCCTTCAACTGTTTGTATTCTTCGACCGATTTCTTGATTCCCTCCATCTTCTGAACAACGTCAAGAGGGATCAGATGGTCGACCACAAGGATTGCAACAATGCGGTTTCTTGAACGTAATGGAATGACGCCCCGGATAAGATCTCCTTTCGGTGTTGATTGAATAGAAAGAGGGAGAGGTTCCTTCTCTCCACTTTTAAGGTTTTGATTAGATTCAAGGATTTTCTCAAGAAAATCCGGCGATGGAGGGCTGGCCGCGTATTCCTTCTCTGAAGCCCTGGCAATATGACGGAGTTCCGGCGTGAAGAGATGGACGGCCTGAACACCGTGCTCTTCCCGCCGTCTTTCCAGAAAGTTGGCCACTCTGTTCCGAGCACTTTTGACCATGTTACGTTCCAGGAGGGAGCGGCCGATTTCATTTGAGGTACGGACAACATTTTGGCGATTCTGTTCATAATAGTCCTGAGCAACGCCCAGAGACTGGTCAAGTGATTTTTCCACTTGAATGGAAAACCAGTTTTCAATACTGCTTGTCAAAAGGCCACTGGCAACGATAAACAAAAGAATTGATGGGATCAACGAGAGGCCGAGAAATGCACCCACAAGCTTGCTCTTGAACCTTGATTTTCCCGGCTCTCGCTTCCTTTCAAAATAGACTTTAATCAGATTTCTGGAAAGGAGGAGGACCAGGACAATCGTAAGCGTGATATTTACATTCACCAGTGTTAGTACGAGAATATTTGTTGAAAATTGAGAAGGGTGTTCGATGCCTCGAAAGAGAAGAAATGTAAGTGAAACCGAAGCAGTCAAGAAGAGCGCGGTGATCCAGACAGGGCGAAAGACGCTCTTTTTTTTCGTCTTCCCTATTTTTGTACTATCCTGATTCACCAACTGGACCCCATGTAAATGCGCTATTTCAAGATTTGAAAAGAGATGGTCGCTGAGTTAGACCAAGGCGTATCAATTTCAAGAAAGGGAATAAAAAAGAGGAAGTAATCGAGATAAAAAGGGAGTTTGGCCGCCTTCATTTGTGCCTTGACACTGACATAATAGCGGTCGGAAGATCTTATAACCTTGGCCAGAGAAAGTTTCACACGATTTACATGCAAAACCATCTTTTTCACGGAATCAAAATCATCAAAAATATTCTCGATAACCTTGTTGCCGTCAGTAAAAATTACTCGGTAATTTTTCTTGAGGGTGTCATATTTTACTGTATAGAGGATATTTCGTGAGAGAACCTCTTCATCAAAAATCCAATTTGTTTCTTTTCGCTTTACCAGGATATAGTAGTGAAACTCTTTCTGAATACCATTGTGGATTTCATTAACGATCTTTGGACGAAAACCCTGAGCGAGGTCTGCGGAAACGATGATCTCTTCTCGTACCAGTTCCACTTTAACGTTCTCTATCCGTCCGAATCCATCTGCGATGACCTCGGAAGTGGCCGACAGAAATGTAAGGATCACCAAAAGAAAAATATTGACCGATCTCGTGAGGACCTTTCCCTGCTCTAGATTACCGGCCACGGGGAGCTTCTCTCCGTAATTCTGTTTGAAAATCTTTGTAAGAAATCAAGAAGGTCTCATCAAACGCCGCCGGAAATGGCTGACCGGAGGACAATTTCTCCAAGAGTTGCTTGATTCTAAAAAAACCATGCCGCTGTATCAGATAAGCCGTCGCAATCTCGCTCACCTCATACGCCCTGTCGGCTGTCATTTTATCAAATGTCATAAAAGATCCATGTAGCTTTTCCAAGGGCAACATTGATTTAGGTGCACGCTCCCGGAGGACTGTCCGCCTTACCTTCCCCTGCCTTGCTTTCTCTTCAAAAAAAATAGCCAAACCTTCATTGAGCCAGGTGGGCACCTTTCCGCCTGAAAGTTGATGAACCAGAGCATGAGTATATTCATGATAGATCAGTTTTTTCAATAATTTTAAATCCTGAAGCCTTCCCCCGACCGGAAGGTGTATTTTGCCGTCAAAGAGGGCCTTCGTCCAAGCCGGGCTTTTTGTCACATCCCGAAACTGTTGATCGGTATACAGAACGGTAAAAATGGTCCTCTGTGGATAATAGGATATCGTCTGACCAATTTCCTGATAAGCGTCTTCAAGAGACTGTAGCACCGGCCTGATCCAGGTTCGATCCTCCTGACCTTCAAACAACAGGGTAAAGTGGTTTGTCCCTTCTCTCTGAAAACCTGAAAAAAGGCGTTGCTCTCGTTTCAGCTTTTCCAGAGAAACGGAGAGGGAATGATCTTCAGGCGTGATTTGAAGCACATTTTCCCAAGCATGAATGGCCTTCTCATATTCATTTCGATCATAATAGATCTGTCCCCCGATTCTGTATAAAACCGCCTCTATTGGATTGAGTTGAAGACCGGTTTCAAGGGTTTCAAGTGCCTCAAATCCCCGTTCAAGCCGATGCAGTGCCAGAGCTTTTCCAATATAGTGGGCGGTTTCGCCTGGGACAGCCTCTATGGCCTTATCAAATTTAAGGATTGCCTCCGAATATCGGTTACTCCGAATAGCCTTCCATCCAAGTTGAGCGTAGGCCTGTGCAATATTCTTATCCAGGATATCATCACCCGGTCGCTGCTTCAATGCTTTTTGAAAAAGGGTAAGGGCTTCCTGGTAATTTGATTGGTTAAATGCAGTCAAGGCTTTACGATTTATCAATGCCCACTCGGGGAGATCCTTTGAAGGAATATCGATGACGGTCGAAGGGCCATCGGTGGAAGGAGGAAAAAAGGTTCCCTCATCTGACAGTACAGGCGTTCCCCTTTCAGATGGGGATGTGAAGATCTCAGTGATATTTTTTCCCTTATTGAGATAAAAGAATAAGAGAATGGCCGTTCCAAGAATCAAGATATAAACGGGTCGGATATGGGATGTGTTTGACATTTTCTTCTTTGTGCCTAGAATTTATTCCAATTAGAAGGCATGTCCCAAGGTGAAGTGGAGAACCCAGGGTTCTTCAGAAAATTCACGGTTCAGTTTGTACCCCCAATCAAATCTCAAAGGGCCTATAGGAGTATTATACCGCAATCCTATTCCAGCGCTTGATTTCGCCTGGGAAAGAGAAATATCTTGATAATTTCTCCAGACATTTCCATGATCAAAAAATAAGACGAGACCAAACGATTTAGGGAGGAAGATCCGTAGTTCCTCGTTGAGGACAACCATTGCCTCTCCGCCGGTTGGCTCTCCGTTGATAATCGTGACATTTTGTACGCCCAGTTCATCCTCATCATAACCTCGCACAGTGCTTCTTCCCCCGACAAAGAAACGTTCCGAAAGAGGAATCAGGGTCGTTTCCCCTAAGCGTTTTGCAACACCGGCCCTGGCAGACAAGGCAAAGACCATGTGTGAGCCTAGAGAGAAGTACCATCGGCTTTGAATTGTTGTCTTCACCAGTTCGACATCTGAACCGAGAAATGTTTCCGCGTTCCTTATAGACACTCCATTCACTGAACCGCTACGAGGATTAAAGGGATCATCGCGTGAATCACGAATGAGTGAAAGGTTCATCGTCGCAATTGTAAACCTCTCGATATCTTCAGGACTCAGTGTGGTCGTTGGTGCCACATTACTTGTTCTCCGGAGTTCATATTCATAGAGAATAGACCCTCTAAGGTGGTCTGTAAATGATTTATCAAGGCCAAAGGCGCCGCTGAACGTTTCCAGGTCAAAAGAAACTTCCTCCAGGTCCTCATAGGTGGAAGTAAGCTTCGCGTTAATCTTTTTACCCAGGAACCAAGGTTCTCTGTAATTAATTTGATACCGTTCTTCAACTCGGCTACCCTCAGCCCGTGCACTCAGTGAGCGGCTCGTTCCCCAAAGATTACGATGTGAAACCTCGACGAAGCCGCGAAGTCGTTCTCTGTTTCCAAAACCAAATCCGAAGTCCAGGGCAATGCTTGGTCTTTCTTCAACAGTGAGTTGAACATCCTGTGTGGTCAGATTATCCTCGAATTGGATGGGGTCAAAATGCAGCACCGAAAAGAGTCCGATTTTAGAAAGCCTAAGCTGGCTCTCCAGGAGTTTCTCGGGGTTATATAGATCTCCTTCCCGAATAGTGATCTCCCGGAGTAGAACATAATCTTTGGCACGCAGATTCCCTTTCAGGTGAATCTGGCCTAACCGGACCTGAACGCCCTCAGTCACATGGTAGGTTATTCTCACGTTGGTTCGGTCGAGGGAGGAGTCGATAGCTGGTGTAATATCAGTATGTAAATATCCTTTTCTTGAATAAGCTGACAGCAGTTTCGCCCTGCCCTCCCCGACAACGGTTTCATTATAGGGCGTTTGGGAATGCTCGCCCAGAACGCCGAGAAGTTCAGCCTCGGAAAGGGCCCGACTGCCTACAATAGCAATGTTTTCAATTCGGGTGCGAATTCCTTCATCGATCCTAAAGACGACAGTCAGGTATCTCTGGAGAGCATCAAATTTTGGAATACCCTTTATCTCAATGTCCTGAAAACCATTTTCCTTGTAAAAGTTAGATAAAAGCGTAACATCTTCATCAAGGGCCTCTTCCGTATAAAGCTGTTTTTTAATCAGGCCTTCTTCCTGTAGTAAAATGAGCGCCTGAAGACGTTTTTGTCTGAATGCGTAATTACCGGAAAATCGAATCTCTCGAATCTTTGCCCTGAATCCGCTCTTTATTTTAAAGTGGACCTCTATCCTATTTTCCGAAGGAAAACGTCTAAAAACAGATTTCACTTCCGCGAATGGATATCCCTCTTGACGATAAAGTCCTTCGATCTGACGGGCACTTTCTTCCAGGACATCTTCGTCGTCGCTACGCTCTTCTTTGATCAGCAAGAGTGATTCAAGTTTTTTTCGAGAGAAGAGGTTTTCCCCTTCAAAAAAAAAGTTGATCTTGTTCGATGAGTTGAGAGAAAGAAGTATGTCAACTTCATTGGTCTCTTCAATATAAGTCACCACGGCCGGACCTACCGTTGCCTTCAGATAACCTTTCAATTCATAAAATGATTTCAGCCGATAGATATCTTCCTCAAAAACACGATGCCGATAAAACTCTCCCTTATGCGAGAAAATCCTGAGTGCCAGGATCCAGTTCGGAAAAAACTTTTCTCCCTGGAGAGTGAGCGTGCGGATCCGAACACGCTTTCCCTCATCAATTCTGAGGGCGGCCTTTATTTTCCTTCTATCCTCATTCTCTGATTGCATTTGCGATGAAAACTTGACGCGAAAAAATCCCTCTTTCTGATAAAATGAAGCGATTTGAGCGAGCAACTCACGCCAATAAGCCTCTGTAAACACGTCTCCGGGCTTAAATGACAGCGCATTGAGGATATCTTTTTCAGAAATAGTGTGATTCCCCGAGATACGGATTGAGGATAGAAATTGTCTTTCAATCAGAATGAAGTGAAGCGCGGCCCGATCCTTTCCGGAGGGTTCAGCCTCGACCAGGATATCTTTGTAGTGTCCTGTCTGATAAAGATGTTTAATCGCCTTCCGAATATTATCGTACTTGAAGCGGTCTCCAGGATTCATTCGGATAAGTTGAAGTAAATCCTCATCCGAAATATTACCCGCACGGTCAAAGGTGATCTGCGCAATAACACGTCCTTCCCATTCCGTCGCAAGGAGAACATCAGGACTCACTAAGAGAAATAGAATGAATATTAGCGAAACTCGAATCGAAATCGAATATCCCCTCCTATTTGCCCTCTGTCATCCCTATTTCCGACCAGAGAGATATTCTTATTCACCTCATACACCATTCGAATTAAATCTTCTTCTGAGGGATCAAGCGTTGTAGAATAAACCACAATTAAACGGTCTTCCAGAAGCCTTTTTTCAGCAGTAAAGCGAGTCCCATTGGAGGTTTTCGAACCATTGGACCCTCCAACCGTTGGGTTGACTTGAATCCGGTCGACCCCGGTGACTCTCTGGACGGGTTCCTCTAATAATTCTGAAACGACAAACGCGGTCGCCTCCCCCCCTGCGCCGCCTTCGACAATATCCGCTGTTGTTTTCCCAATCGTGAGCAGGGCAAGGATATCCGCCTGAGGAAGCGAAGGATATGATGCCAGACTTAAGGTGATTTGGGACAAGGTTCCTCTTAGCGACAGTTCGACCTTGTAAGTCTGATCCGTCGCGTAATTCCGGATGTCTGTTTTTGCATGGATATCAAACGTCGGGTCGATCTTTTCGGGGTTCAGGAAATCGACTGAACCGGAGATAAGCCTGAAATGGTTTCTTCTGAGAAATATTTTCCCTCTGGGAAGATCAATCCGCCCAATCAGTAGAGGTTGTTCATTAGAACCTCTTAGGAAGAGATCGAGCGACAAAGGGATCTTCGCAATGTTGTTGTTAATCCAGACTCCTTCCCTTGCATAGATATGAATGTTCAACGCCGTTCTTCCGGAAATCGGGGCATCGCGCCAGAGGGCTTTCCCCTTCTTTTTATTGATCTTTGTGATCAAGGATTTTAGATCTGTCCGCTCTTTATAGACAGCGCGTTTTAGCTTTAACTCCCCCTTGAGTGACTGGCCTTTCTCATTGCGTTGGAATAAGAGATCTCCATCAACCGTTGCAATCAGCTTGGGCAGAATTTGCACGCCTGCATTTTCGAGGGTCAGTAAAAAGCCGAACGACTTCAGGGATAATCCAGAGATACGGGCCTTCCCACTGCCATGAAACCGTCCTCCCCCGACTTTCCCTTCAAAAGTTTCAAGAAGTAGATGATCCTGATTAAAAACAAGCTCCAGAGAATCGATGAGAATCATCCTGGAAAAAGCTGCAGTCCGAATCTTACCATTTTTGAGGTGGAGGACTCCGTTGATGTGGGGTTTTTTCCAATGCTCGGAAACACTGAGACTAAGAACCGCTTTTCCACTGCCAGAGGAGATCTGTTTCGTAAAAAACTTGATCAGGTTCAAGTCCGCTTCCCCCTCCACCAGGAGGTCCCAGCTTCTCAGAAGGGCGATGTTCCCGTTGAAGGCCAAAGAAGTATTCTCCCCCTTGAAACGGCTGTCTTTTATCTGAAAGTTACCCTCTTCCGAATGAATCATGATGGTGCCGTCATTCTGAATGTTGTAACCGCTAAAATCTGCCAGCATCTTTGTGAATGATCCTTTCAGGTTCACACGCTCCAGGTGAGAGAACTCACCCTGTCCTTCCATTGTTCCTGTGAGTTGAATCCCGATATCCGAAATAAGACCGGTGAGATGAGCCCTGAAGAAAGGGGCAAGTTGAAGGGTATCAAAGTGGCTTTTAAAAGAGAACGGATAGGAGTCCGTTAGGGCGGCCTGCCCTTCCAGGTAAAAGTCTTTTCCAGGAAGCTTCCCTTCCATTTTGATCTTCTGGTTATGCCAGTCAATTGTCAGTTTCCCTCTCCCTCCCTCCAGGTCGCCATAACGCAAGTCTTTTATGTCGACATGTACATTCAATCCCGGTTCCTTGAAACTTCCTTTTCCCGAAATCTCCAGGTCCACCTCTCCGCCAAGGAAGGGCAGGCGCGATTGGAAAAATCCGGATTTATGAACCTGTAGGTGCTTCCCCCGTAACGCAATCCTATAAACTCCGCGGAACCCCACCTCCCCCTCACCGACAAGACGGGCAAGTTTCTTTTTAAGGACAACATTTCGAAAACGAACCTCTTTTTCGGTCACGGTCAATTTGAGCTTTCCCCGTTCAAAAGATTCACCATAAAGTACTCCTTTTGAGAATATAAGAGATCCATGTACATTCAAATCTTTGGGAGACCCCTGAATGAGCAAATGGCCTGTCGCTGTTGTCTGGAGGGGAATCGGTCTTTTAAACAAGTTCAGAATTTCCATAGGATTGGCTGATTTCAAGTCAACACGGAGATCAAATGCGGGGATCGGATAATCCTCAAAGCCCACCTCCCCTTCAAATTGGTATTGGGCGAGATCCCTTTTTCCCTTTCTTTTCTTCCCCTGAGAAAAAGAGGAAGAACTCCTTAAGGTGCCCTGTTTTAAACTGACCTTCTTGTTTGCATAAGATACCTGTGATGAAAGCGTTCCAAAGGATTGATCCCTTAGCGACCACTTTTCAACAAGAAGTTCTCCTTCAAACGTAGGTTGCGCAATGCGACCGCCCAGAATCCCCTTGAGCTCAATTCGTCCGGTGAGCGGAATTCGAAGCAAAGCGGCAAGCCCCTTGACTTCTTCGCTGTGGGCCTTTGTATTGAGGACAAGTCCGACCTCTTGATTCCATTCTCCTTGAAAGTCTACCCTCATATCCGGGAAGGCAATCGTCCCTTTGTCCATGAGCAACCGACCCTCAGACCAAAGCCATCGCGACGCTCCGTTGCTAAAAAGGGACATGAGCCTGGGAAAGCGCTTTGCTTTTGCAGGCAGTGCGGGAGAAAAAAGAGGGTGCCGTACCGCATTAATGTGGCCTTTCGCTATAAGGCCTTTACTGTCAAAATTTCCCCCCGACAGGACAACATTACCATCAAGAAAGACCCCTTCCAATAGTCGATCCCCCTCCACATCATCGCCCCGGATGTTCTGTATCACCTTGTGAAGAGAAAGCCCCTGATACTCCAACTTAAGTTGATAGCCTGGCGCTTCGTCCGGTTCTTTATCTGGATTCGCCACGAGAGGGAGGTGTACCTGCCCGCTCCCGGAAACTGACCCGGAAAAAACCTCCCCCGAAACCGCGTCGAAAGTAAGCAAGCCCTTGTCATAGGTCACATTCGCCTCAAGTGTTCCGATTTCCTGGCCGTCAAGGAAGAGCGGTGAAAGAATCATTCTCCCTTTTAAATTCGGGTTTGCAAGGGAACCGGATAATTGTCCAAGGAGAACCGATTTTCCAGACAATTTTTTCCCTCGTAGAAGTAGATCTCTGGAAGCGCCTGCGTGTTCAAGGTCAAAATGTGCGACCGGTATCTGGGCATCAAATCTAAAATCAAGTGGATTTTCATGGCCGAAGGTAAAAATACCCTCGCCCAGAAGGGTCAACTGCCTGGAGGTAAGCGATGCCTTCTCCAGATCAATCCCGTCAGGATGGACAAGCATTTTCACTTCAAATCGTTCCAGGCGTCCATCTCCCCTGTCTGTAGAGAAGACGACTTCCTCCCCTGAAAGTTTGATCTCGAAGCGATCCATCTTTAAATTGGGGTCGATTTTTAGGTCAAATTTATCGAGCGAAACCGCCTTGACATTATTCTCTCCCTGGTAGGAGAAGCGTCCATTTCTGATCAGAATAGAACGTATGACCACTTTTTCCGGAGTGTCCTCTGTTTCGGAGACCTGAGGAAGGGGGGCGGATCTTATTTCATCCAGGGTCTGTTCGGTCAGGACCAGGACAGGAGAGTCGATCACAACTTCTCCGATCATAAAAGCCTCCATGAAAAGAGACCAAGGGCTGAAGGCGATCCGGATTTTTTCGGAAATGAACTCAGAAGGGGATCCGGATTTTTGGATCTCAATAGAAACCCCTGTCAAGGAAACAGAGGCGGAAAGGAGGTTTATTTGGGCAGAACGAATCTGGACTTTCCTGTTCAGCAGGCTTGTAATACGTGTTTCAGCAAATTGTTTGGCCTTCGACGAGACATAACCACTCTGGAAGAAGAAGTGAGAACCGACGGCCAGAAGGATTAGTGTAAATAAAGGGACTAGAACCCACTTCTTTGACAAATAGGGCTCCTCTACTATAAGGGAACCGGGAGAGACGGAATAAGGTATTAGGCCTTCACTCCATGCGGTTTGTTATCAAAGGAAGGGGGTCAGATCAGGAATGGGCTTTCTTTTCCATTTCAACAAATTTCATCCTCAAGGTAAAGAGCAGCTGAGAGATCAACCCAGCCTCATCCTTTGAAAGGTTTCCCTGGGTTTTTTCTTCAAGAAGGGTGAGAAGATCAATGACCTGCCTTGCCATCGGCAACTGAACTGACTTCTCTCCAGTTGCCGGATTCGCCTCTTCCTCAAGATTTATCAGCGCTGATGTGGCCAAGGATAGAATAAAGGAAGAAAAATTGACAGGATAGGTCCCGGCTGCTTGGTGAGAATCCTTTTTCTCAAAGGAGGAATCCGGTTTCTCTTTTGCTTCTAACGAAGATTTATCTTCGGACGTCCTTTCTCCCGGTTCGTTCATGAGAAAGGAACGACGATCCCTGATCTTGAATTTCTGCACTTCTTCCATCCTGCCTCACCGCAATGTCCAATTTATCACAAACCCATTGATTTTTCAAGGCTTAAAGGGAAATTGAAGGGGAAATCAAAATTAACAGCTAACTTCAGGAGCCTCAGTATTAGAATCTGAAATCAGACCATATCTGGTTATGAACACGCATAGTGAGCGCAATCCCCGCCATTCCAGGGGTAAGCGAGCAAATAAAAATATTAAGGTTTTTATCCTTTCGAGTTGGAGAATCCTCGCCCCTCTAGGGCGGGGTTCTTCAAAACAAGTAAATCTCGCCGAACTTCTCATTCAGGGCTTCAATAAAATAGCGTGGATTCAAGGGTTCACCCGTTATCCGTCGAATAAGGTCCCCACTACGGTATTGCCTTCCCCAACGATGAATCTTTTTGTTTAACCACTCTTTAAGCGGAAGTAGATCCCCCTTTTCAATCTGAGGGCTTAATTCAGGGATTTCCATTTTTGCTTGCCTGAAAATCTGTGCAGCATAAAGATTACCCAGTGTATAGGTCGGGAAATAACCGATCGCTCCGCCGGACCAGTGAACATCCTGTAGTACCCCCTCGGAATCTGATTCGGGAACAATGCTGAGATATTCCCTCATTTTTTCCTTCCATAGCCCAGGAAGTTCGGCCACGTCAAGGTCCCCCTCAATCAATGCCCTTTCAATCTCAAAACGGACCATGATGTGCAGATTATAGGTCAACTCATCCGCTTCGACCCTAATCAGTGAAGGGCGAACAATATTAATTGCAGTATAGTATGACTCCAAGTCGATCGTCTTTAATTGATCTGGAAAATGCGCCTGAAGGATAGGATAGAAGTGCCGCCAGAACGGCCTCGACCGGCCGATACAATTTTCCCATAGGCGGGACTGGCTTTCGTGAATACCCAGTGAAACCGCTTCTCCAAGCGGTGAACCAAAATATTCGGGAGAAAGGCCCTGCTCATACAAGGCATGTCCCCCTTCATGAATCGAGCTAAAGAGAGAAGAGCACATATCCTTTACTTCCACCCGTGTTGTAATCCGGACGTCGGTTGGATGAAAGGAGATCGTAAAAGGGTGGGCGGATAGGTCCTGCCTCCCGTTTTGGAAATTATATCCCATCACCTCCAGAATCTCTCTGCCGAAGACCAACTGCTGAGCGATTGGGTAATGAAAATGGAGAAAATCCTCTTTCAATTTTACCCGAGATACCATAATCTTTTCGAGAATTGGAACAAGATCGGCCTTCAACGCTGCAAAAAGGGGGGCGATCTGTTTGACGGTCATCCCAGGCTCATAGGAATCCAAAAGAGGATCATAGGGAGAATCGTCATAGCCCAGATAGGCCGCCTCCTCTTTCTTCAATGTGATCATTTTTTTGAGATACGGGGCAAAGAGGGGGAAATCATTTTTCTTCCGGGCCTCGACCCATACCTGGTGTGAAAGGGAAGCCGCTTTTCCGATCCTTCGAACGAAGTCGGAGGGTAGCTTTGTGCTCTTACTGTAATCGTTCCAGACTTCTCTTAATAGCCCGCGCGCGGGTTCATCCCAGGCGGCGTCACCTTCCTGTAGCTTTCCCGTTTCTAGTTCAAGCCATTTTGAGAGAAGCCTCTTCATCTCCTCACCAATGCGTTTTTCATGGACTAATGCGCCAAGAACGGAAAGCTGTTCGGCCCGCGCTTCTCCACCTCCTAGAGGCATGTGGGTTTCCTGATCCCAGGAAAGCAGCGCGACGGCGCTTGCAATTTGCTGAATCTCTTGAAGGGCTGTAATGAGTGGTTTAAGATCGTCAATAGTTTTCATAAGGGTCTAAATATTCTATATTCTTTTCTACAAAATTCCAAGTTTATATGTAGCTATCAGATCTTTTGATCCATCAACTCGATACCGTAATATAGGCACCTCTGAATAAGTCATAAATTATTTTTCAGGGCAATAATGTCCCACTTCTGCGTTGTAAATCTTGAAAATAGCAGGCTATTCTCTGCGATTTATGCCTTGAATCGAAACATTCTATCTCCCTAAAAATTCAGCCCAGACTTAATCATAGGTTCCAATATTTACAAACAAAGTAAAACCCATGTATATTCGTGCCACTATGTTTAAATCCCTGGACCGCTATATTCTGAAAGAGTTGACCATCCCATTTCTGATTGGGATCTTCATCCTCACATTCCTCATACTCATCCAACAGCTTCTCAGGTTAATGGAACTGGTCATCGGAAAAGGGGTGGACCTGGTCAGCGTGGCACAGATTTTCTTGTACCTTCTCCCTTCTTTCTTTTTACTGTCGATTCCGATGGCTGTGATGCTGGCATCGGTCGTTACCTTTGAGCGACTTTCTTCAGATAATGAAATCATCGCCCTGAAATCAGTTGGCATCGGTTTTTACCGCCTGATTCGGCCCGTCCTCCTCTTCTCTCTCCTCGCCTCCCTGCTCACCCTCTCCATGGGAATGCTTGCGCAGCCCCTTGGGAAAGGATCCTTTAAATCGCTTGCCATAAAAATCCTAAAGAAGCGGATCAATGTGGGTCTGGAGGAGGGCCGTTTTAATGAGACTTTTTCGAAGCTGATGATCTATGTCGAGTCGATGCCGACATTTTCGGAAATGGAGGGGGTATTTATCATCGACCGGAGAAATGCGGAAATGCCGGTTATGATCGTCGCAAAACGGGGGACCTTGACTACTGACCCGGACAACGAGGTCTTTGGATTTCATTTACAGGAAGGAAGCCTCCACCGTCGGGGGAAGGATAAGCTCGATTATCAACGGATGACCTTTGAACGCTATGACTTGAGGGTTGATCTTTCTTCTTTCGCCGGAAGGCAGGAAGCTCTTACAAAAAGACCTTCCTTTAGCGAGATGAAGAAAGAAATTGAAGCCTCTGGCGGGAAAGATCTTCAGTCGCTCCAACGGCTCTCAACTTTTTATAAGCACTTTGCCCTTTCCCTTGCGGCCCTCGTCTTCGGGATCATCGGCGTTCCGCTCGGAATTATTTCAGGCCGACTCACTCGTGTTGGCGGGTTTACCGTCGGGATCGCGATCATCGGACTTTATTATCTCCTGACAACTTTTGGCGACTATCTTATCTCAATCCATCTCGCTCCGCCAATTATCGGGGCCTCATTTCCCCACTTCTTCTTGATCCCCTTCTGTCTCTATCTCTTAGCAATGACGGCGAATGAATCTTTCCCGAAATTTCTTCAGTTTTCCAATAAGAGACCATAAAGATGTCCTTGACGACGCGATATGTCCTGAGGGAATACTTCAAGATCTTCTTTCTTACGCTGGGAGCACTTGTACTCATCTACCTCTCCATCGAGTTTGTTGAGAAGATCAGGAAGTTTCATGCATATCATCCACCCGCTATCCTGGTATTTCAGTACTTTTTAAATCGTCTCCCCAGATTTATCTTTGATTTGACTCCTCTGGCCCTTCTTATTTCTACCCTGATCACCTTTGGAGGACTTTCCAAGAATAACGAAATTACCGCCTTCAAAAGCTCCGGGATCAGTATCTTTGCATTGGCCACACCGCTTCTTGTCTTTGCATTTGGCATCAGTGTCCTTTTTTATTTTCTGAATGGATCTCTCATTCCTTCCTCCTACGAACGGTCAAAGATTATTCGTTTCGAAAAAATTCAAGGTAAAAAACGATTCGGGGATTTTGCCCAGAACAGGATATGGCTCCGTCTGGATAATCGGACGATCTTTAACATCCAGGTGATCAACCCGGATAAGAAGACTATGCGGGGCGTTCATATCTATTATCTCGGAGATGATTATAAGCTTCCGAAAGAGATTGAAGCCGAAGGACTCTCCTATGAGGATGGAGAATGGTTTTTGTCAAATGGGATTCATCGGGAATTTCAGCCGGATGGATCAATTCAGGTTCGCACCTTCGATCGAGAGACTATCCCTCTTAATAAGAAGCCTGAAGATTTTCAACAGGTTGCTGTCAAATCAAATGAAATGACGGCACAGAAACTACAATCGTATATCAATCAACTCACCACAGATGGTTTTGATGCCACAAGGTATCAGGTCGATTTACGCGCGAAAGAGGCCTTTCCTTTCGTCAACTTCATGATGATTCTACTGGGAATCCCCTTTGCGCTTAAAGACAACCGAAGTGCCGGCCTGGCGAGAGGGATCTCAATCAGCCTCTGCATCGCTTTCTTCTACTGGCTTGTTTTTTCAATTACAGTGTCACTGGGACATATTGGGGCCCTCCCTCCCTGGCTGGCAGCCTGGAGCGCAAACATCCTTCTCTTGATCATTGGGAGTTACCTCTTTTTGAATATCCGGCAGTAGACGCGTTGACAAGTAGGTCAAAGCACCATACAATCAAACCTGTTTATCGATAACGTGGTTCGACAGCGAACGGTCACGGTATCTTCCCCTCTCTAGTTAAGGATGGTTTGTTCCTCTCAGGATAGCCTAGAAGGGATTCGTTTCCAACAATACAATCAAAAGGTCTTGGATATGAAACTGCGACGCAAAACTTTACTGTTATTCCTCATACTCTTACTCCTCAGCTTCCTGACGCTCCCTTCTCCCGTATTGGCGGACGAGGAACATTCTCACCCGGAAAAAAAAGAGGAGCATCACCACTCTTCCTCGAAAAAGAAAGAAGAATCGGTGATGGCTCCAGGGGCAAAAGAAGTCAGGATCAATCTCTCAGGACCATTTTGCCACCGCCACCCTGAAGAAATTCATGAAGCATTGATGAAACAGATGGGAGTGAAAGCGGTGGAAGGCTTTAGCGGCAGGAAATACACTATGGTTCAATACATGAGTGATCATATTACACCAGAGGAAATTGCTGCAACCGTCAGAACCTTAGAGGGAAACGGATGGAATTGCAAGAGGTCTCAGGCCAAGTAGTTAAAAAGTAGAAAGAGGTCCAGGATAAACACGCTCCGCGAACGAATAAAAATAAAATCATTGCCCCTCTCCGTCGAAGAATTCTAGACGCTCGAGGAAGAGTTCTTCAATTCTCCGAAGATCCAAGGACTGATTTGGGATTTTCTGGATTCTTGACACCTGTTCTTGAAAACGGTATTTTTTAATACCTCATTATCGGAGTAAATTCAGTGGTTAAAGTACGGTTTTTTGCAGTCCTGAAACACCTTGTCGGGAAAGACGAACTCTCTCTTGAAATTGAAAAAGAGACAACTCTCGCACAACTCATCGAAAAGCTCCAGGAGGAACTCCCTGCCTTAAAAGACCTGCTCAGCGAGAGAAGAATCCTGATCTCTGTCAACCAGGAAAAGGCTGAAAAACACTGCCTTATCAGAAATGGTGATGAAGTCGCCTTCCTCCCTCCTTTTGCCGGAGGGGCAGCCCAAAGCAGAGCCTGATTCAGTAGTTTTCCTGAGAACCAGGATCATAGGGCTCATACGAAAGGAACGAATGGATACCACAACAAAGAAGAATACAGAGCGAGTTCGAATTCAACTGGAGGACTTTAGCGTTGAAGACGAAGTTAACAAGATAAAGGGGTGTTCGAAGCGCATCGGAGGCATCGTGGCCTTCCTCGGGGCTGCCCGGGACTTTTCCAAGGGCCATGATGTCGATAAGATCGATTTTGAGCATTATCCCGGGATGGCCGAGACCCGACTTTCGGAGATTCGTGAACAAGCTCTGAAAGACTTCGACATTATCGAGGTGACCATTATTCATCGTGTGGGAAGCTTGTCAATCGGCGATAATATCGTATTAATTATCGTAGGCGCGGAACATCGGGCAGATGCCTTTAAAGGCTGTTCCTGGTCTATTGATGAGTTGAAAAGAATTACCCCTATCTGGAAAAAAGAGACCACACCGCAAGGAGATGTCTGGGTGGAAGAACACCCATAACTAATACCTGGGAATACTTGGATCCGCCAATCGGGAGTAAGCATCAATCCCCCCGCTCAGGTTCTTCACATCTTTAATGCCGGATTGCTTCAGGATTTCCATGGCTGATTGACTTCTGATGCCATGATGACACAAAGTGATAATCTCTTTCCCTGGATCGAGTTCTCCCATTCTCGCCTCTAGCTGTCCCAGCGGAATTAGGATGGATTCCGGAATATGTGCCATCTGGAATTCCCAGGGTTCGCGGACATCCAGGATGACAAACGTTGCACCTTCTTCCCTTTGCCGTTTAACCTCAAGCGGTAAAATCTGGTCCTTGGCCATTCTTCCCTCCATTTTCTTTCCACAGTATTGTGTTTGATGATAATCGACTCTATTTACTGTCGTCAATCTCTTTTTTTCCTAAGAATTGGGCTGAGAAGAAAAGATACAGATTCTGCCATTCTAAACATGGGAAGGCCAGGATTTCTTGACTTTACTCTGTGCAAAGGAATAAAATTTGTTATAGAGAGGCCGTTAGAAATGCACACAATTATGATCCATATTGTCTGTTTTAGCTCCTTAAATAGAATTGACCTGGTCTGTAAAAAGTGGACATTTTTCTTAGGCCGCTTTTTTAAAATACCATCTTTTTTCAAACTCCATTGGACTCAAATAACCCAAGTAGGAGTGACGACGTTTGCTGTTATAGAACATTTCGATGTAATCGACAACATCTCTTCGTGCTTCTTCTCGGGTGCTGTATTTTGTAATATATACTCGCTCTGTTTTCAGACTTCCGAAGAAACTTTCTGCCACGGCGTTATCCCAACAATTTCCTTTGCGACTCATACTACTGAGCATTTTGTGGGTTTTCAGCAGGTCTAGAAAATCATGACTACAATACTGGCTGCCACGATCTGAATGAAAGATCAGGCCCGACTCCGGACGGCAACGCCAGATGCCCATCCGTAATGCGTCCATGACAACTTGTTTGTTGATCCGATGACTCATGGACCACCCCACAATTTTCCTCTGAAACAAATCCAATACAACTGCGAGATACAACCAGCCTTCTGATGTCCAGAGATAGGTAATATCAGAAACCCAGACGCGATTAGGCTCGGAGACTTCAAATTTTCTCTCCAGCAGGTTCGGGGATAAGGGAAGCTTGTGATTACTATCTGTCGTTACCTTGAACTTCTTTTTTCGACGGACGGACACGCAGGCTAACTTCATTAGCCTACGGGCTTTATCTCGCCCACAAGAGTAACCTTGTTCATTTATTCTTCCACGATACGACGGGTACCATAACTTCTTCTTGATGCTCTGGCCGCTGCTTTTACGATGGGTATAAGCTGCTCATCTTCCATCGCTCGGGCTGATGGCTTTCTTGACCACCATGAATAATATCCACTGCGACTTACTCGCATGACCCCACAGATCAGGACGATTGGATACACCTGCTTCTCGATATCAATAAATTGATATCTCATCCCGATTCTCTCGCGAAGAAGGTGGCCGCTTTTTTTAATATTTCTCGCTCCATTTCCAGTCGCTTATTTTTCTTCCGAAGACGTTTTACTTCCGCTTGAAGAGAAATAATGCTGGCAGGATCCGATGATCCCTCTGTCCTTTTTTCAAACTCCCGTTTCCATCGACCCAGAATGCTTGAACTCACCCCCAGGTTCCTGGCCGCTTCCGCAACAGCATAGCCTTGCTCTTTTACCAGTTTTACCGCTTCTTCTTTGAATCCTTTTGTGTGTTGCCTTCTTTTATTTTGACTCATTGAACACCTCCTGCCTGAATGAATTTAATTCATCCTAAGATTTGTGTCCACTAAACCCAGACCACATCAAACTCCTCCTTAATTATTTTGATAAGGGATGTTTTCACAAATTCACGTGCCAAGAGGCTACGAACCACGCAGAATAAAATGAGTATAATCGCATACGATGAAAGTTTAAAAATCTCTTCTTGAGTAAAGACCATATCCATAACGGAATTATGATTACTGATAACTTGGTATTATTCAGCGTTAAAGGGGGGAATTCCCACCTAACGGTGTTTCGTAGGAAGTTGCAATGCGGTCCATGCTGAATAACCACCCATCAAATCAATGATGTTGGTACGGCCTTCTTTTTCTAAAAAGCTTGCAGCGATCATGGATCGATAACCTCCTTGGCAGTGGACGATCACATGGCCCGATACAGGGACCTCTTCAATGCACTTTGTCAGTTGATTGAGGGGAATATTGGCAGATCCCTCGATGTGACCCTCTACCCATTCATTTGCAGTACGAATATCAATTATTGTGACTTCGCCCCCGAGATCACCCACATCGGCAGCCATGATTCTCTGCGTCTTTAAAATTAAATTGGATCGGTCCCTAAGGGCCTGCATGCCATCTTTCAGATAACCCTCTACATTGTGAAAACCGATTCGACCCAGACGTATGATGGCTTCCTCAACATGCTCCGGTTCCGAGATGATGATGATCGGACGGTCTTTGTTTAACAGGGTACCTGCCCAGGTGGCATATCTGCCATCAATGCCAATATTCAAAGATCCACGAAGGTGAGCACCTGCAAAATCATTGGCCGTGCGAACATCCAGAATCTGCGCACCAGAATCTTGGAGGGATAGTACCGACTCAAGATCCAGAGCCTTCATTGACTTCTGCATCGTCTTATCGAGACTGGGACGTTCTTTTCGGTTCAAAATCGCGTCGTGGACAAAGTAGGGAGGGGCTTCTGATTGCTCTGCGACCATCATTTTGATGAAGTCGGCTTTCGCCATCGGTTGTAGCGCATAATTGAAACGGCGCTGTTCTTCAAGGGTCGAAACGACCTCGTCGCTCAAGGCCTTGCCACACATCGAACCGGCTCCGTGGGCCGGGTAAACAAGGGTCTTTCCGGGCAGTTTTAGAAGTTTCTTGTGTAGTGAATCGTAAAGCATCTCAGCCAATTCATTGGCTGAGATGCCAATGGAAGCCAAGAGGTCGGGACGCCCAACATCACCGAGAAACAAGGTATCTCCTGTAGAAATGGCATATGGATTCTGCTCATCCGAGTTTGGATCAAAGGCGAGGAGCGTGATGCCTTCCGGTGTATGACCCGGCGTTTCCATCGCTTCCAGTCGTACGTCTCCCAACGCTATAATACTTCCATCGCCAAGGGCCTTAAATTCAAACTCTGCTTCAGCACGCCTTCCGAGATAGATTTGTGCACCCAGCTTGTCACGCAGCTCAATATGCCCGGCAATAAAATCGGCGTGGAAATGAGTCAAAATCACATGTTTGATTTTAAACCCGTGTTCCGCTGCATCATTCAAATAGATCTCAACGTCACGTCGTGGATCGATAACAGCGGCCACTTTCGTTTTTTCGTCGGCCACCATGTAGGATGCATGTGATAAACATTCAAGATAGTAGCGTTGAAGAAACATTCTTCACCCCCCGATTGATATTTGTTGTAGAAAAGGAAAAAACTTACGACAAGCTATCCGGGATTTTCTTCCATCTTTTTTTTCCATTGATCCCGGAGGGTCTGATGCAGTCGATCATGGAATTTGATGGGCATTTCATACACCGCGTCGTCCTTATATAGTTTGATGGTCTTGCGAATGGTATCGACGACGATCTTGCAAGGATTGCAGTCTTGCAGGTGGCCTTCAAAGTCCGTGCAAACATCGGGGTCGATGTCTTTGTCTACATAATCATTCAACTGTCGCAAGAGGTCTTCACATTTCATGACATTATCCCGTTTATTCTTTCAGATAACTCTGTAAAAGTACTTTGGCTGGTGTTGCGCCCTTTTCGTCCCCTTGATGATTGTGCGGCTTAAAGACCCGTTTATCCGCATCACCGAATCGGTGCGTCAACTTCTCACGGAGTGCCAGTCTGGCACGCAAGAGGCGTACTTTCACGTTTGCCGCACTGATCCCTAAGGCATCTCGTGTTTCCTCAATCGTCATTTCCATGACGTCCCGGAGGACGAAAACAAGGCGTTGTTTCTCTGGGAGATGGGATATGGCTTCATCCAGAATCCGCTGAAGTTCTCTTCCTTCTACGATCTTCAATGGATCACCCCGCCAGTCAGCGATGTACTCGGGATGGGGAATAAGTCCTTCTTCATTTTCTTCAGTGGCCTCATTGAGGGAAATACTCTTAAGACCGTTCCGCTTGCGTAAAACTTTTAAAGCGTTATTGGTCGCGATCCGTGTTATCCAGGTTGCAAATGAGGCCTCCCTCCGAAATTGGGAAAGGTGTTCCATCGCATTAATAAAAGCGGTCTGTGTCACATCCTCAGCATCTTCCCGATTTTGAAGTATCTTCATTGCATGAAGATAGAGTCGCTTCTCATGACGGTTGACCAATGCGTCAAATGCCTCAAAGTCCCCTTGTTGGGCTAAAGAAACAAGTTCAGCATCTTCTTTATTCTGTGTCGTCAAATCAACTTGTTTCATCACGTCCGCAGGCATTTTTTCAGGGAGAAAACACCACCCAATTATCCACTTTACGGGACAATTGATCAAGTATCGATGATTTATTCTTATTTCAAATGAACAATTCAAAAACCGACCCTCACTCCGGTGTAAACATTGTTATTCTTCTTAAACTGACCAAAGAATGTGTGGTCTTCATCCCCGATAAAAAAATTACCTCCGATCTCTACAGACCAGGAATCATCAATCTTGTAGTGTATCTTTGGCCTGATATAGGCATCTCGATCCGATGGCGAGTAGAAGGTAAATAGGGACAACCTCAGATCCTGGCTCATGAGAAATCGGGTCAAGCGGAGCGTGATCACATGACGGTCTTCATCTGCGACCGGACTTCCTGCTGGAAGATTACGAAGAAATTTGTCGTAGTCAAGGATCTGTTCCAGATAATATTGAAGGCCGACTGTAAAATCCTGAAGGACTTCCTGCTCATAGCCCATCAGGAAGCGGAACTCACTGTTCCGTATGAATGGATCTCCCCCACTTCGGTCCTCTTCAGAGTCGTAGTAACCTAGTTCAAGATGGCCAATGCCTCTTCCGATCGACCCACGGGCACTTCCCCCATAAACCGATAGCCTGGGAAAGGTTGCCTGTTGAGAAGTCGGGTCAAATCCCCCGGGTGATTTCCAGAATCCCCGGTACCCATAGAGGGCCAGCTCAAGGCCTCTGAAGTTCTGATACAGTCTCAATGCGATTTCGTCATCTTTAAACCAATCATCCCTGTTTTCTGTTTGAACTACGGCCTCTCTTCCGGTTCGGCGCCCGAATGAATTGTTGAAGAATGAGATGCGCCGACCATCAATAAATCGGTCGGCATCGAAACGGGGCGTGTAAACAATGTCGAGGTTTGCCCAAGGACTAAATAAAGAGGTTTTAAGCGCATCCGATGGGGCCTTGAGATATTCTGTATCCCGCCCGATAAAGAAGGCATTCCAATCCTTCGGAAAGAGGTCGTTGATAAAAATAAGATCTCCGGTTCCCCAGGTAAGAATCTGCCGTCCCATCTTCAAATCGACAAAAGTAACCGGCCTCACCAGGAAACTGGCTTCCCGTAGATCGATGAAACCGATCCCTTTCTCCAGTCTGATTTCATGCTCGTCCAAGACAGGATCGTAAAGAAAATCGTTTGTGAGCTTGAAGATGGCCTGCTTTACGAGCTGCTCAACTTGAAGTTGCACCCGGGTCTCACCGATTGAGACCTCTTTTTCATTCGGGTCGCTCTGCATTCGGACGCCAAATCGTGCCTCCCAAAAACCGCTCAGCCCAAAGGGAAGATGCTTAGCGTCTTCCTCTTCATCATCGAAGCCTTCTGGAAGTGGCGGCTCTTCAAGACCCTCGTCCGTATCCAAGCCTTCCGGAAGGGCTGGCTCCTCTGTGTTGGCGGGGCGTTCTTTTTCAAGGCCGGGCGGGAGGGGAGGCGCTTCTTCTGCGTAGAGCATGGGATTCCAAGCAAAACCTAAGGCCAGGAGAAGTGTTAGGCTTATTTTGCGAAAGCGAATCAAGGTCATCGGAGATATTTCCTCGGTGGATTACGGAGATATCGCTCCGTAAAAATCTCTTCAGGAAGCCCGATATCATACTTGACCCCGGAATATGCGATGAGTGTCTCGCTCTTTGTCCGCAGGTCCTTCATTCTCGCCTGGGCAATGGTTGGATAACCCTGGACCGTCGTCACCTTCAGGACTTCGTAAATGCGGTATTTTTCATTCATCTTGTTAAAATACTCAATTTTTACAGGGAGAAATGTCTTCCGATGAATCCAGGCTTTGTACGATGCAAACTCGACGGACTTGGGATCTATGGGGCGATTCTCCACAACATAGTAGTTTTTTGTTGTCTCAACAAGCGTGTGGGTATCTTCATCAAAACCCCGTCCTGAGACATCTTCGTAGAAAAAATCAGAACCGACAAAGCTGGTCCGCTCGTCACTGGCCGCGATTCGTTTCACAAGGTCAAGGGCGGGCAGGTAGAGCCAGCGATCATCGTCTTGCTTGACCTTTTTCCAAACCATGAAGACGGTTTTGTTGACATCGGCAGGGCGGTGGAAGTAAACATAAAACTGTTGGTCTCCTCCTGGTTGCTCAGTCACATTCCGTCTGAGGATCGTAAAGCGCCGTTTCCGTTTTCTACCCTGACTGTCCTTCATCGTCATGGAGACCTGAGCGCGGCCATCCGCTCCAGAGTAATAAGAGGCCTGGATGGTCTTTTTAACAATGAGGTCTGCCGAGAGTGTATCGGCTTCCTTCGACTCCTTTGCAATGGCCAGAGCCGCCGATCCAAAAATAATAAAATAAATGATGATCCCGATGTAATTCATGCGACGTATCATTTTGTCCCTCCTTTCAATCATTATTGTTTCGCGGGAAAAAGCCAAGGTTCCATGATTCTGATCAGGGCGGGCAGGATCAGGATCGTCGCCACCCCAGCTGTAAAGAGGATGGCTGCGATGAAAACTCCGACGGTTTGATACGGCACCAAAGGTGCTGCCAGCAAGGGGAGAAAGCCCACTCCGACAACGATGGCATTCCGTACGATGGCACGGGCCGGTTCTCCGAAGACAGCATGCCGGGCCTTTGCCCAAGAGCCGTGTTCTTTCTGAAGGCTTCGGCTCCGCGCCAGAAAATGAATCGCATAATCGACCGAGAGCCCCAGACTTAAAGAGGAGAGGACGGCGACCGGCATATCGTAATCTTTTCCAATCAGACCGATTACCCCATAGATCAAGCCAATCGTCACCGTCAACGGCACCATCGCGAGGAGTCCCCAGAGGAGTGATCGGAAGAGGATAACCATCATGATGAGGACGATCAGGAAACTGCCAACAAACGCATAGAGCATTCCGGTCACCATCTTCTCTTGCCAGACCCCGTTGATATAGGTCAAACCAAACCAGCGATGTTGAAGTGATACCGGAGGTGGGTTCTCCTCGATAAATTGATCGACTGCGATAACCACTTTTTCCATGTCTAGGTTGTCGCCGCTCGTAAGCTGGACCCAGAGAGATGTGGTGCGATAGTCGGGTGTGACAAAATGCCAGAGATCCTGCGGGCGGTGACTGTTCTGGTAGGTGATGAGGGTTTGCGCCACGGCATTGGACGAATCGGGGATCCGAAAGGCCTTCGCTTCTCCCAGAAAGAGTTCACGATGGACGGTTTTAACGATATCGGAAAGCGAGTTCGATTTTCCGACAATGCCTGTCGTCAGAAGATGTTCCTGTATGTCAGCAATATAGGCTAGGACTTTTGGCTGTTTGAAGATCTCCCCCCTCTGACGTTCTTTATCGATGAAAAAAAGGACTTCCTCCCAAGCCTCAAAGGCCTTATCGGAGGCAGACGACATTTCTGTCTCTGCAAAGGCCTCCAGCTGATCAAGGAGGACGTCCTTCGACTTGACCGCTTGACCGAGACGTACGACCTCAGGCCCTGTTTTTTGCAGCACTTCCTTTATGAAGGGGATAAGATCCTGCACCGCTTCAGCATCGGTGGTCAGGCGTCTCAAGAGCGCATTCGCATACTGATCCGGTTTTGTACCAACCTCTTCTGCCTCCAGGGTGAGATAGGCCATGTAGGTGCCTCCGAAGTGTTCGTTCAAGACCTTGTCTGCAACCCGTATCGGGTGAGAAGGCTCAAACCACTTGATCGGATTGTCATTGATTCTGATCTGAGAAATACCGTAGACGGCAACCAGGGTCAGGATGAGTGTCCCGCTTAGGACGGCTTTGGCATGATCAGTGGTCATTCGCCCGACCCATTCAAGGAAACCTGTGCTTTGATTCTTCGTCTTCTTCAGGCCAAAGTTTTCAAGGGTCTCTTTTTTGATGAACATAATTGATGCTGGAATAAAGGTGATGGTCCAGAACCAGGCGAGCATGACCCCAATCGCGATAAAGAGACCAAAGGTTCTGACCGGCGGAATCGGGGTAAAGGCGAGCGATCCGAATCCCGCCGCAGTCGTGAGGGAGGTATACAACATCGGAGCAAAAAGGGTCTTCATGACCTGAAGGATTGTCTTCTTCCGATCCTTCGTCTCCTGATAGCGATCAAAAAATTCAGAGAGAATATGAATGGCATCCAGGACCGCGATCGGCATGATGAAGATCGGGATCATGGAACTCATGATATGGATCGTATTCCCGGTTGCGATCAGGAGTCCCATCGTGGAGAGTACCGAGACGACAGCGACAATCATCGGGGAGATAATCAGGGACAGTTTTTTAAAAAAGAAATACAACAGGATGAAGATAATCAGCATGGCGATTGGTGCGGAGATCGCCATCTGTTTAAACATCTCAATGCCGAAGGTCTCTTCTGCGATGGGCAGGCCGGTAATGTAATACTTCTCGTCACCGGTAAAGGACGCGATCTTTTCCTGCAAGGCGGTCGCAACCTTGTGACTGACTTCTTTAGAGGTCAACGGAATGTAGACCGCAACCGCCTTTCCATCCTCTGAAAGGAGAGTACCATTTAAGAATGGAATTCGTTCAGCCTTCCGGCGGATGGCCAGGGCTTCGGCGTCACTTGCGGGAGAGGTCGGCATCAGCCATTCAAACTTGACCGTGCCGAGTCCCTCCTGTGCCATACTGTCGACCGTTGAAGGGGCAAGCAGGTCGATCTCGACGACTCCGATCTGCTCGTCCTGTCTCTCCGGGTCGGGCCAGTGAAGGGTCTTGGCATGTTCGGTCAGTTCATAGATTTTCCCCAACGATTCACGGTTAAAGACCCCTTCAGGATGTTTCTCATTGACGATGCCAAGGACGATCATGTCATTCAAAGAGAACGTCCGCTTCATCTGATTATGAAATACGCGGCTGGCCTCATCCTCAGGGAGCATGTTTTCCGGATCGGTATCGACATGAAGCGAGTGGAGATAAGGAAAGCTTTCAGGCCAGAGACTTGGAAGGGCCGCCGTCAGGGCAAAAATAAGGGTGGTGAAAATCATCAGAAATGTGACGGTCTTAGGATGGTTGATGATGCGTTTCATTGTGCCTTTCTCCTTGCCATGAAGCCGTTATTAAGACTTACGCATTTCTTCAGAGGGAAGTTTGCAAAAACCTTGAGCAGGGACATCAAGGGCGCTATTGAATTTGCTCGACAGGTTTTGGAAGGCGATGAGTCCGGTCAACTCCACAATGCCCTCTTCATCGAAGAATTGTTTTAATCGTTCAACCATAGTATCGGTCACTTGCTGGTTGGAATCAGTCATCGCTTCTGCATATTCAAGAACGACTTTCTCTTTTTCGTCGAAAAGCTCACTTTCCCGCCATCGTTCGACCGCTTCCACTTTTTCCATTGAACCGGACCTTTTTGCAAGTGTGGCCGCGTTAATATCGACGCAGAAACGGCACCAGTTGATCTGCGAGACCCTGACGGTCACCAATGAACGTAATGCAGGACTCAGGGGGGATCCTTTCCTATCCAATACGCCGTAGAGTGTCGCAACGGCTGCAAACAATTTCGGGACCCTGGCCCAGAGTAATCCGGGTTTCAGGACTTGTCCATATTTTATTTTCTGGCTCCAAAAGAAAGGAGCCAGGACCCACGGGTATTTTTTGAGTTGTTTTTCAGTGATCCTCATCTGTTTTCCGCTGGAAACGAATCAGCAACTCCTCTTCATACTGATCATTATTCATAAAGCAAGGGATGGCGCCGCAAGCGTAATCAATGCGGTGCCATCCCTTCTGGCATTTGGGTTTACTTCCTAGAACAGGTGGAGAGGCCAAAAGGAGAATAGATTGGACACCACCCGATAGAACCGGTCAGAAGAGGGATGGCCCCAACCGCGCCCCACAGGCTCTCAAAATGGATCCCTGCGGCAACAATGGCGATCCCTAAGATGATTCTCATTGTCCTATCGACTTTTCCCACATTACATTTCATGGCAATACCTCCATTTATTAAAGTTGAATTATTATTACCTCTTAAACCACGAGCTGGTCGGAGGCCCCTTCTTTACTGCTCGCCACTTTCACTTCCCGGTGAAGACCGGTCTTTTCAAGGATCCACATCATCGGGCACCAATTGCTAAAGCCCGATTGAAAAAGATTTAGGCCGACAAATGCGGTTAAGAAGAGCCAGTTTTGGCTATGAAAGACAGAGAGTGCCAAACTGACCAATACAACAGTCCCTGCAATTAGCCGAAGGGCTCTTTCGATTGTCATTGTATTTACCTCCTTTATCGCTCGTTTATCGAATCGCTGGCTGACCTTCTATTCGTCCTTCTAAAGTGATAGACCCTTGAGGAGGCAAAAGGTTACAAAAAAAGGGGAACTTTCGAATTAACGTGCGTCATTTCGGTGGGATGGTCCCAATAAAGACGTATCAAGGATGGGATGTGGGATTTAAACAAAAGGTATTCACCTCTCGGAATGATGGTTGGTAACAAATTAAGTGGTTAATCTAGAGAGGATATGAAATATCCTTTCCCTCCCCGCCCAGATGTGGCCACTATGACACCCTAGAAAATAGGGTTACTCCCGCGTTTCCTGGGGTGTCATAGCAAACGTTGAGGGTTTCTGGAAGAAACCCTCAACGTTTGTGTAGTTCCATCTATGCAAGGTTACGAATGGGAATCGTTACTCAGAGGATAGGTATTTCAATTCTGTACATGTTTCCGCCTACTATTCGTAATCTTGTCATACGCATCTGAAAACTGCGACATCTGTTCATTGGCAAACTTCGTGAATCCTTCCGGCAGTCCTTTAGAGGCCAATTTATCAGGGTGGTATTCCTGGCATTTTTTCCGGTAAGCCTTTTTTATTTCCGCATCGGTCGCATTTTGATCAACCTCCAAGGTCGCATAGAATTGCTCTAAATTTCCAACAGATGAACTATTTCCAGCAATTGCAGATTCAAATCGGTGATAAGCATCATTCTTAATCTGGAGGTATATCGGGAGTTTCTGGAGGATCTCCTTTTCTGCTGGATGGAGGTGGCCATCGGCCATGGCGGTCATGAATAGGACCCTGTAGATCGTCTCCCGCATGGCAGCGTCGTTTCGAAATATTTCAGAAAATTGTTGTGCATATTTGTAAATCGATGTTTCATCTGATTTAGCCCGATTAAAAATCTCAATCGCGACCTTTCTTGACCGAGCATCTAATTCCAATTCCTTCGTCATAAAGGTCTCTATGAATTCGACCTCATCAGGGGAAACGAACCCGTCCGCTTTGGCGATCTTCCCCAGCATTGTAAATGCCGCCACGAGAAACCCAATCTGTTTCTGTTGGCCCGTTCCGAGCTGTGACCGACCCTGAGTAAGGCTGCTTCCGAGACCTGCCCCTATGATTGCGCCGATTGGACCACCAAAAATTAACCCAATACCTGCGCCAATGCCTGTTCCCCACCATGCCATTTCATTCCCCCTTATTTTCCAAATAACAGCTTACGGGAGTGCATTATAAAGATTGAATACACAGTTTATTGTAATTCCGGCAATACCTAAACTAGAATCCAGCGAACGATCCAACCTTCTGGGTCCCATATGAAACATGCGGGAATGACGGTATGAGGGCAAAAATCTATCGCCCCTACCTTTCCTGCCCCTGCAAACTGACGACTACACCTTGTAAAGTAATTGCGTCTTAAGATCCAACGCTCTCTGACCCATCCTTCGGCGAAAACTTGTTTATTCTATCCGAATTAAAGAATGTTGTAAAATAACCTCTTACAGATCGATTGCAGTGAGAACATTGACCGCCTTCCCTGTAATCAAACTCTGTTCCACAAGATGAATAGATAAGCTGAACTGCCTTCGTTTTAAAACCCTGAGCAGTCTACTGCGCCTCCCCTACCCGGCTCTGAGGAAAATCTTCATCTTTCTTCCGCGCTCTTAAGCATTCCACTACCATGTTTAAAATTAATCTCTGAATATTCCCCAGTTGTCCCTATATCCATGGGGATCTTCTATTTCAATGCGGAATTTTCTCATGCTTGTGTCCAGCCAGTGCTGATGCTATCAAGAGACATAATTCGAAATTTCGACACTCGAAACAAGAAAGAACAAGGGAGTTTCTCCAGGATCACGCAACACAATAAAATAATAGACTAGATTTTTATCTTTGATTCTCTCATGCTTTATAGACATAGGCCACATATGAAACAAACCGTCGCCAAACAACTTCTCTTTTCTCGGTTTAAGATTGGTTGTTTTAACCTCAACCTTGAATAATCTGTTGATTTCTTGGTTGGTGACGAGATTATCGATCCCCTTCGTGTTCCCGAGAGTTAATGTCGCAACATAGCCCCCTCTGCGTAAGCTGGGCTAACGTATGGAACTCTCCTGAGAGCCCTATCTGAGATTTATCCATCGTTTCCTATCAAATGTAAAATGTAAGCGGCTGAGCCTTTTTTGACTCCCCTACCCGGTATTAAGGTAATCTTATTCTTTGATAATAAAACGAATGGCATCGCCAGAGGCCCAAGTGTTGCCCCCATGACACCCCAGCGTGAAGGATAGCCCCGAGCGTTGGGAGTTAATGTTTCCTGGATGGTCTTCATGGCTGAGTTTGTGAAAAAGGGGTTCAGCTCCCTGTTGCAGTGGTAGAGATGATGGTTCGATTCCCGGTTCTTAGGTCAACCGAGACCAGGGCATTCAAAGTAAGGTCCGTGACGTAAGCGCGGCTCCTAGCCGGATCAAGCGCGATATGAAATGGGACCGAAAAGGAAGTTCCGGTTCCTATTGTGGCATCAGAGACGATAGTTCGGTCTCCGGTGATAAGGTCAACTGAGACCAGAGCACCCAAACCACCGTCGATCACGAAGGCCTGGATGTTCGCCGGATCAAGCGCGACACCCCTTGGAAGAGAAAAAACGGGTCCCGTTCCTCTTTGGGCGTTAGAAACAATTATTCGATTCCCGGTTCTGAGGTCAACCGAGATCAGGCCCAGGGCAAAGTCGGTAACAAAAGCACGATTGTTGGCCAGGTTAAGCGCGACACCAACTGGAGCGAGAAAAGGGGTTCCGGTTCCTGTTGTGGCGTCAGAGAGGGTAGTTCGGTTTCCGGTGGAGAGATCAACCGAAATCAAGGCATCCAATGTAAAGTCGATCACCAAGGCGCGATTATTTGCAGGATCAACTGCAACACCTCTAAGAAAAACAAAAGGAACTCCGGTTCCTGTTTGGCTATCAGAGATTAAGGTTCGGTTTCCGGTGGAAAGGTCTATCGAGACCAGAGCAGCAAGGCTAAAGTCTACAACATAGGCGCGGTTGTTCGCCGGATCAACCGCGATGCCCCTCGGAAAAGCAAAAGGGATTCCGCTTCCTGTCGTGATGTCAGAGACGATGGTTCGATTGCCGGTTCTTAGGTCAACCGAGACCAAAGCAGCAAGGCCAAAGTCTACAACGAAGGCGCGGTTGTTTCCTAGATCAACAGCAACACCCCTCGGTTCGATTAGCAATATAGTTTGTTCAATTAGGAGGGTTTCCGATTTTGTTTCGGTATTCCCAAGGCTATCCTGAGTACCGAAGGCGTTCAGGCCCATTGTAAGAATAAGCGTCAGTCCGATTAAAGATCTTTTTGTTTTCATGAATTCATTATAGAGCGATCTGCTAAAGGATTGCCCTACCCGGCCGCCTCAGAGTAAATTTTAAGTTGGGTACATTTGGCGATATGATCGAAATCTCGATCGTTGTGTAGTAGCGTGAGGTTGTTTTCAATGGCAATTGCAGAAATGATGCAATCCATCGTCTTTCGGATCGTCTTCCCCTGACGGCGGCATTTCCGAAAAATGTCGGAGCCATGCAAATAGGTTTCAACTCCCTTTGTTAGAAAGATCGGGAAGGTCAACAGGTGCCTCTGAATCTGTTCATGTGTTTGATCTTCTTTTATCCCTTGTAATATCTCAGTCAGATTGATGCCCGTGAGACAGAGAGACTCCTCCCCTTCTATGAGACGACGCAGTATACGGCCGGTCCCCGATCCTCGGAAGAAATCAATCCACACGGAGGAATCAACCAGGATCATATTCTGGTTTTCCGTAGTTCTGACAGCCTACCTTCCCAAACGACCTTCCCCTCAAGCTCTAAGAGTTCCTTCCGGCTTTTTTTGGCCACAAGCTCTTTTAAAGCAAAGTTCACCAGGTCTTTCTTGGTTTTGCATTTGGTTATTTTAAAGCCAGCCTCTACGAGGCGGTCATCCAACTCAATATTTGTCCTCGCCATTTGCTTCACTCCACATTTACATACACCATATATAGCACTAATTGGTGTATCAGGCAAGATCTTCCTGCCTTGAACCAAAGCGATCTTACATTAGTAACTTCGAAATGGGTGATGCATCTTCCTAGAACATTCCTCCAAGCCTTTTTCCCTGAAACCTTGTTTTTTGATATGACCCCATCTGTACAAGGTCGCTAATGAAAATCCTTGCGGTTGTCTATTGTGGTCGATCATGTGTGGGAACCACAAGGACAGGGCAGGTAGACCGCTTCAGGATACTCTCACAGGTACTCCCGATGAGCATGTTGTAAAGGGCTCCATGTCCATGAGACCCGACAACAATCATGTCTATCTCTAGCTTCTCCAATTCGTGTAGAAGAATTTCGGTGGGTGAACCTTCAAACATACGGGCTGTTACCTCGACTCGGGAATTTTTTAGCTTTTCCGCCTCTTTTTGTAAGACCTTGTGTTCATTTCGGATTTTTTGGGCAATCTGATCACGTGCATAGTCCGGGTCTAAGCGATCATCGCCCTCGTCATTCCTGAGGCTTCCCTTGTACTCAACCATCCCCCCACTGGGTTCCGTCACATGGAACAACCATATCTTCGCAGATAATCCGGATACTAAAGTTTCGACAACACGTAATATCTTCTGAGATGCTGTGGATAGATCAAGTGCAACCAATATATTCATTTTCTTCCCTCCCACTACATTATCGATCATCATTCCCTCTGTTTTTTTACACAAGTGAATCATACCCATTTTGAATTGAAGAAGGAAAGGTAAAGGACAAAAAATATAGATCGCCTCGCTCCAATTAGAAATGGATTCAGTCTACGCCCTGATCTGGATAGATCGAAAGTTGGGCAAGGGCTTCTTTGTTCGCCCCCTTCCCCTAAGATGCATCTATGATAAACGGGGATTGCCACTTTGGAGGTATGTCCCCGCAGAACGGTAATCATCGGCAGTAGATTCTGCATCAACTTTTCCCCGTACTCTTGGTTTTTGGATCATACACATAAGCCAACCTTTCAAATTAAATTCATTGTTTTTTACTGGAAGTGTGATTATTGAGTCTCTTCCTTTTATACAACATCTCATAGATAATTGGTGGATGATGTCATCATCTTTTACGTCGGCAGAGGTTACACTCTTTTCTAGAAGGGTTGACTAAATGAGCGGAAGCGGTATTCTAAAAATGGGTACACTCTTAGGATAAAATCTGTGAAAAATGTCCCGGGAAATTTATGAGTCACAAGGAAGCACATAGATCACATCGGATAGGCTGGTTACGTGCAGCAGTTCTCGGTGCCAATGATGGCATTGTTTCAACAGCAAGCCTTATCATTGGTGTTGCAGCGGCTCATACCGCGCATGAAGATATCCTTCTCGTTGGAATCGCCGGCCTAGTCGCGGGAGCAATGTCAATGGCAGCGGGGGAATATGTATCGGTTAGTTCTCAGGCAGATACAGAGAAAGCAGATATAGAGCTTGAGAAACGCCATATAAAAGATTACAATGCGTTTGAGCTGAAGGAACTCGCAAATATTTATGAAGAAAGAGGACTCGATTCGAGTCTAGCGGAACAGGTTGCAGAACAACTCATGGCTCACGATGCACTGGGAGCACACGCAAGAGATGAACTCGGCATATTTGAGAGGAGGAGGGCGCGACCAATTCAAGCGGCATTTTTATCAGCGGGCACATTCACCATTGGTGCCGCATTGCCATTATTTGCCGTATTGGCCACTCCTGAAGCTCAGCTTATACCGGTCGTCGCAGGATTGTCCCTAATCTCCCTAGCGGGTTTAGGGAGCCTTGCTGCACGTGCGGGAGGAGCGTCAATGACCATCGGCGCATTCAGAGTTACATTTTGGGGAACACTTGCTATGGGTTTAACCGCGGCAGTAGGTAGATTATTTGGAGGGCCTGCATGATGCGGATTGATGCCATTCACGTTTCTCGGTTCTGTCGCAAATTACCCCAGAGGACAAAAAGGGACTGAAGATCTCAGTCTCTAAGCTGCCAATGAGAAAAATTGTTGGGCGAAGGTCTGGTGTTGCCCGGCCTCTTGTTTCATCTGGCCTTTGTGAATCATATGAACTGTTTCAATACCCTCCAGGGTGATCCTGGCGCTTCAGAATGATTTGAATCCAAGCATGGGTCGTATTTTCTTTTTGATGAAGCGGTGGTCTTGTTCGACAATATTATTGAGATATTTGCACTGTCTGATCTTGATTCGTTTTCGGTTTTCCTGATTATATATCCTGATCCCTGCTTTGTTGGCCCCACTCTTGTCGATGTTAATCTTGGAGGGTTTCTTTTGGAGTTTTATCGCCTTGTTTAGAAACCTCAGCACTGCCTTCCGATCCCGCTTTGCAGTGAGGATAAAAATCGTCCGGCCCTGCTTATCGACCGCGCGGTAAAGATACTTCCACTCCCCTTTGACGGATACATAGGTCTCATCCATTCGCCAACTCTGGCCAACAGGTTTCTTTTTCTTTCTAAATTCTTTCTCAATGAAAGGAGTGAACTTTAAAGCCCAGCGGTTGATCGTTGAGTGGTCCACATCGACGCCACGTTCTTCCATCATCTCCTCGATGTGGCGATAGCTCAAAGGATAAGCCAGATACCACCGGGTGCATAACAAAACAATTTCTTTCTCAAAATGATATCCTTTGAAACTCAGCATGAGGGCTCCAAGAGTATTGTTTGTTTGATGGCACGGATGCTCCTATGAAACCGCTTGATAACAATCTGAACTTTGCGACAGAACCTAACTGAGCCCCCTCAACCCAAAAGAAGTCGTTTCATTTGAAGAACTCTTGATGCATGCTCGTGAACACTACACCAACGAAACCCATTAAATGGAGGTACTAAATGAGAGCCGAAAAAATAGGAAAAACGATCAGAAAACGGGTTCCGAAAGAGCCAAGAGGAAAGAAGGTTACAGGGAAATGCAAAACCGTTCCTGATGGTCATTTCGAAGCATCAAGAACTTTTAGAGAGCCCATGACCCAAGAAGATTCAAACAAAGCAGAAGAATTTATCAGGAGATATCGAGAATGGTCCTGGAATAAAGCTCAATGGGACGCGTTTATCATGGGTGGAGCCGGCCATGTATTTCCAGTGCCGAGTCGTCCTGGGTCACCACCAAGCCAACCTCGGATAGTGAATACGGCTTGTATTAAAGCGGCACAAGAAGGATACGCTAATATTAAAAGATCCCTTAAAGAACTTTTAGAAACCAAATTCTCTTGCACAGACGAGGGATGTACGGGGCAAGCAAGATGTCAACGGAAGTTTAAATACAAAAAAACCTCCCCTGGTCGAGGAATATCTTATGTCGCAAGAGAGACTGTTTGCATCGTTACGGCAGTAGGAACCTGTGAGTGTCAATAGACTGACGGCGAAGAAATAAATGTACAATAAATACCGCTTTTTAGATTCCACGTTGGATTCCAAAACAAGGGATCGGTGCAGGGAGAACGTTGAAAAAATCATAAAAGCCGAGGATATAATTTGCCCATGCGGTGACCTAATGGTACTCGTTAATTTCCAGGGTAACTCTGAACCAAGGTTCGGTGCAATGGTCAGGTGCGGGTGTGAGAATCTCAAGCCCAGGGTTTTTTATTTTTCTTTGGGGTATAGGCCTGATGGGGAAGTAACAGAGAACCAATATGCGTGATGTAAGCGATGGGTCTGATGATAACCTGGAATGTGAATGTGGGCATAAAAAAATGGTTCACTATCCAAAGAACCGATTCTTTCCGAGATGTACGGGTGCAGTCCCGGAAGGACCAAAAGATAAAAGAAAGATTCCACGGTATAGGGCAAATGCTTGTCCCTGCAAGGGGTTCAAGGAGAAGGGATAGGGGGATGGCAATGTGCGCGATGGTGAGATGCGGATGTGAGAAGCTCAAGCCCAGGATTTTTTACTTTTCTTTGGGGTATAGGGGCGAAGGGGAATAATGGAGAAACAATATGACCGATAAACCCAAGATTCCTGACACTATACCAGTATGTATATGCGGACATTACAAAGCTATGCATTATTCAGACAGAAGCCTTCTCATTGAACCCCAGCCAGGGGAGACAAGCATTTGTATTGGTGTCGCCCCAGCCGGGACTAAAGTTAAAAGGGAAGCCCCTGACGAAATGCCAAACGCTTGCCCATGCGTGAGATTCAAGGAGAAGGTTTAGAGGGATGGAATATGCTTGATGTAACCGATGTCCCTGACCACGAAACGGAGTGCGAATGCGGACATGTTGGATCGTTTCATTATGAAGGTGGTTGCAGGGGTGCCGTCTCAAATGGGGCCAAAGATGAAAGTGGGAGACCTCAGTCTAGGAGAAATTGTTCCTGCAAGGGGTTCAAGGAGAAGGCTTAAATAAATGGTTCTGTCGCAAGAAACAAATAACCGGCATTTTATGTCGTGCAGAGGCATCCCAAGCCGTTGAGATAACTACGTATGCTTTATCAGTATTAGGCCGTAAATTGTAATTTGCGACAGAACCATAATTCTTATGTCCCCAAAATTTGTGCTCCTCTTGTCACTCCACTTTTGCGGGCATGTTACCCGTGTCATTCGTGTCGCTCTTTCTCTCCGCATTCCTTAGAATATCCCATCCATAAAGGTGTTTAGTTGCAAGATAAAGCCTCACCACTCGACTACTTCAAAATCATTTGTTTTTGGACTGTTAGAAATGTACTCTAGGTCCTATTAAAAATCAACCACTTAAGCTTTGTTTAATGGGCCGGGTTTTTGGAACGGGAAGGCAAGGAGTAATCTTACAAACCGACAACTTTGTGGATAAGATATTTTGAGGAATTCGAGTAGTAATAAATCATACCTCCTATTTGAGGCACTATATTTAAGAGGGATTGTCTCAAATTGAATGGGAAAATCGAAAAAAACAAGACAGTATTCCTAATTCTGTCTCAACGGATTATTTATAGTAACGTGGATTCAAGTTTGAAGTGTAACGGTTAAAGAAGTAAAGGTATTAAAGAATACCTCATAGGGGGTTCTAAATCCCAGTGATTTTCTTGGGGGGTGGTTGAGTTTTGTTGGTCACGGTGGTCAGATCCCTGTGTTTGGGAAAATACTGTCGGATTAATCCATTGGTATTTTCGTTTAAACCACGCCCCCAAGGGGCATACGGATGAGCAAAGTATATCCGGGTTTCCAGGTCCTTGGCCATGCCTTTGTGGTCGGTAAATTCCCGGCCATTATCGTAGGTGATC
>DUAG01000009.1 GCA_012960925.1 Candidatus Manganitrophaceae bacterium | reverse complement strand
ATGCAGGTCGCTTGATTTTTGTGGAATCTCTTAAAGAATAACCCATGAACCCCGTACCCTTATTCCTGATCATTGTAACACTGCCCCTGCTTCTTGGGGGGTGTGGGGAGAAGGCTATTGCTGAAGTTAAGCCTGAAGAACCCGTTCCTGTAACTCAGTCTAAATTAGAGGGCGTTAATAGCAAAGAATTGGATTTTCGTGATACTTCTTTTTCCGTCGCTTATCTCAAAGGTTCACTGTACACAGGTAAATCTTTCATGCTTTATGAAAACGGACAGAAGCAGGTGGAACAAAACTGGAAGGACGGCAAAAGAGATGGGTTATATGTGGAATGGCATGAAAACGAACAGAAGAGGCGGGAATCAACCTACAAGGATGGCACGGTTGATGGTCTGTGGCTGTCTTGGCATGAAAACGGGCAGAAGGAGGGGGAAGGAAACTACAAGGACGGTAAGCGTGTTGGACTACATGCTGAATGGTATGAAAATGGGAAGAAGAAGTCAGAAGGAAACTTCAAGGACGGCAAGTGGGATGGGCCATGGTTGTATTGGTACTTTGATGGGGATAAGTTGAGGGAAGTAAACTTCAAGAATGGAAAGAAGGAAGGGCTAGTGATGTATTGGCATGATAACGGACAGAAGCAGGTGGAAGTAAACTTCAAGGACGGCAAGCGGAATGGACTATATGTGTCTTGGCATGAAAACGGTGAGAAGAGGTCGGAAGGAAACTATAAGGAAGGCAAGTCGGATGGGCTATGGGTGTGGTGGCATGGAAACGGGCAGAAGAAGATGGAAGGAAACTACAAGGACGGTGAAAAGATTTCTGAAACCAAGTGGTGGAACAGCAAAGGTGAACCTGTTGATTCATTTGACGAAGCTGATAAAAAATAACCCATGAACCTCGTACCCTTATTCCTTATCATAGTATCACTGCCCCCAATCAAGCGACCTGCATCGTGGGGAGTGAGTCCACTGCACACATGGGGTAAGCCGGTCAACTGATCCATGGTCCCTGTATCATGATCATGGGTGGTCAGTGGAAACCCTAGACTACCAAGTGTTTGGACGTATAATAATGCCTGATTTGAACGGAGTTATGATTAATCGAAGAAAAATGCTTCAGGGAATGGCGGCCGGTGTTGGTACAGTCGCGGGGCTATCTCCTTTGATTACGCGGGCGGGTTCATCTCGCATTGCGCCTGCTACCTCAGCGAAGAATCTGGTCATCATCGTGAACATGCTCGGCTATAATCGCCACACCTTCCACCCCAAGGGTGACGACCTTGACAAGTCACCCCTGCTGGCGCGGCTCAAGGGTCACTACAA
>DUAG01000008.1 GCA_012960925.1 Candidatus Manganitrophaceae bacterium | reverse complement strand
CGCGGCGCGGCCCGTGTCGGCTACCACAAATTTCCCTGGGGCTGGTATACGCGAAGCGATCTGAAAAAACAGATCAAGGAGTTCGACCCGGATTGTATGTCGATCCATATGGCTTATCCCACGGGCTACTATCTCGATGGCCTGATACCTGGCTGTCCCTATGTGATCACGTGCCATGGAGGAGATCTCACCAAGTTTGACTGGGGCTTCAGGCAGAAATACGAAATTGAGTCTGTTTTGCGGAGTGCTCTCGAGAATTGCAGCGGGGCGATTGCTATCAGTTCGTTTGCCCGACGACTGATGGAGGAAATCGGTGTGAGTCAGGATCAGATCGTCGATATTCCAAACGGCGTCGATCTCGAAAGGTTTCGTCGCTCAAGCCAGTTTGTTCTAAAAAGTCACTTCAATCTAGATCAAAGCAAGCGCGTGATCTTGAGCGTCGGCCGAGAGCATCCGCAGAAAGCTTACGCTGCGGGTATTAGGGCATTTTCTGCGGTGGCCGAGAAGTTTCCGGAAGCGCATTATTTGCTGGTCGGAAAAGGTACGGCCACAAACCAGGACCTGTGCGATGAGCTCAATATCAGTGACCGTGTCACGTTCTGTGAAGGTCTGTACGGAGAGAACCTGGTCGGCGTTTATCAACAGGCCGATATCTTTTTTTCCCCGTCCATTTGGGAGATGATGCCGTTGGTTGTTCTAGAAGCGATGGCAGCTGGCCGGCCGGCGGTGGTGACAAATGTCAGCGGGAGTCAGGACCTGGTCAACTCGGGGAAAAATGGATTGGTCGTCGAAGCCGGTGACATCGCGGGCATGAGCGAAGCTCTGGGGAAAGTTTTGGGTGATGAAAATCTTCGAGAATCCTTTTCTCGATCGATGCTGGAGTCTGCGGAGGGGTATTCGTGGGACCGAATCAGCCGGCTTTACCTAGGGGCGTGCTTCGGTCAAGATTGATTCGGGATGAGAGGGAAGAAAATCTTGCCGGATTTCGAGCCCTCTGGGAAACGAGGGATGCGACACTTTTCCATTGGCAGAGTCACCGCTTACGCGTTTGAGATTGAGACTTGGGTCCAGGGGACATGACTACTTTTCGGGTAGGAGAAATCCGTGACCGTCCAATCCATTGAGGGGTTTCCAGGTTTGTCATGATCTACGTCGTTCTCGGGATGCATAAATCTGGAACAACGCTTGTATCCCAGACTCTTCATCGCTCTGGGATCGATATGGGCGACGGTTTTGAGGTGGCAGGGAACTATGACACAGGCAATCAGTGGGAGAGACGGGAAGCCTTCCTGATCAATCTCGATCTCATGCGATGCACCGAGAGTGAGTA
>DUAG01000007.1 GCA_012960925.1 Candidatus Manganitrophaceae bacterium | reverse complement strand
CCGCACAATGTGCACGAGCTTCAGACCTCAGGAAAAAGTCCCTAATCATCAACAAACAATCGCAGGATTAAATCCCCGGAATTGCCGTGATTTGAAGGACATTTCCACGCTGAATTTGCGAAGTTTCGGGCGCACCACGGTGTCCGAGGAATTGGAGTGAGGTTTAGGAAAGTAGCGGGAAGGACTTTTCGTGGTGAACCAAAATGATAGTATGGGTTTGCGATGAGTGCTGAATCCCTTCCCCATACCGCCCAGATGATTCTTGGACTGGACCGAGGCAACCCCGTCTTCACGGTTTATGCCGACGACGAGGAGCAATTGCATGTGTACTATGGCTTTGAACTATTGGAGGTTGTCTCGGCAGACAGGCAGTCTCCCAACTTCAAGATGCTGGTGGGACGGCTCTACAACTCCGGGACCAATCGCAAGGTCTTAAGCGAGACCTTCGGTGTCGATCCGAAAACGATCCGAGGCTGGGCTGCGGCGATCTGCTGTTCAGACGCCGAAGAAATGGTGCGCCAGTTATCGGGACGTGGACGAAAGCTGACGGCTTCAATCGAGGCTTACGTGAGGATGCGGTGGCCCGAATTAAGTCGTGGAGGAACCTATGGGATTAGCGGTCGGTTGCGCCGGGAGATTCAGAGCGTCTTCAAGGTAAGTTTGTCCAATGAAACGCTTCGTCCCCTGGTAGGCCAATTGAAACGGGGCCAGGTAACAACCGCAGACGATCTCCCTGAAGAACCCCAAAACTCCTTTGATAATCAAGAAGTTGACGACAAACCCGGGGAGACGGTCTGCGATTGTTCCTCAACGCAACCCCCGCAGTTATCTCAGTGCTCAGCCGAAATTTCCGGGCCGTCGTTGCTGGAAAGTGCCCCCAAAAACCACTGGTGCGATCACGCCGGATTGCTGGTACTTGCGCCGGCATTGGTCGCGGTGGCTCAGGCAGTGGATCCGCCCCAGCCCTTGTTCAAGCAATGGTTGGCCAGTTTGCTCCTGGGAGCGGTGAACATCGAACAAACCAAATTCCTGAACTGGCAGGATATGTCGCGACTGTTGGGCAGCGTGGTGCGTTTTCCCCATCCCCAGCGCCAGGAGTTGGACCGGATTGCTACGGAGGCCCATTTCGACGCCTTGGCCCGGTTCAATGCTCAGTGGATTGAGGCCAATGGCCAGAGTGACTTCTATTTTGATCCCCATACCAAGCACTACACCGGCGAGCAGAACGTCCTGAAAGGATGGATCGCTTCGATCCGTTGGGCGGACAAAGCCATGCACAGTGATTTCATTCACACCGCAGCGGGAGAGCCGCTATACTTTGAAACCACCGACAATTTCGAAGATTTACGCCAGCGGTTTTTCGATGTGGTCCGGCGGTGTCGCCTCACGATGCAGTGGCCGGCGCAAAGGGTGCTGACTTGGGTGATCGATCGCGGAATTTTCGGGAGCGGAGTTTTTGAAAAGGTGCTGGCCGATCCGGCCACGCACCTGATCACCTGGGATAAGGGATTCCAAGCGATGAGTTGGCCGCCGGTGGAGGGTTTAAGCGGCCGGATGGTGATTCAAAGGGCACGCAATCGGTCCACAGATCTGCGTAGTTATCACTTCGAATATTGGGATCGCTGCCGGCCCGGAAATACACGACTTCGCCAAATCGTGGTACAGGCAATCAACCCGAAAGGACGCACCATTCAAGTGGCCATCCTGAGCGATGATCTGCAACGGGAGGCCAAGGAAATCATCGTGTTGATCTTCTCGCGCTGGCTCCAGGAGAATGATTTTAAATATCTGGACAAACACTTTGGGATCAATCAGATCACCAGTTACGGGATCATTCCCTACGAAGAGTTGCGCCAATCGGTAGAAGACCGGCAAGTGTGCAGCTCTCAACTCAAAGCCCTGCAAACACAACGTCGACAAATCAAATCCAGGCAATCACGGCTTTTGTTGCGCCAAGCCAAAGGCGATCATGAGGCCCTCCAATGCGAGAAACTGATCAAGCAGAGGGAATCAAAGCCGCCCTTGACCCCAGAGGACAAGAAGCAATTGGGTCGGTTACGGAGCAAACAAACTCGATGCAAAAACAATCACAAAAAACTGAGTCAACAGATTGAGCATTTCAGCCGGGAACTGGCCCGACTGGAGGAACAATCCCAAAGCGTGGAGAAGACTCAATCGCGATTGGAACAGTGCATTGATCAAAAAAAGGTGCGGATGGATCCGGCTAAGAAACGCCTGATGGATCACCTGCGAGTGATTGCGCGCAACGTGTTTTATCGGGCACTGGCCTCCTTCAAGAAAGCCTACGATAATTACCGGGATGACCACGATCAGTTCCGCCAACTAACGCAATCGGCCGGAGTGCTGGAAGTCACTACCGATTCGATCGTGGTCAACATCATGCCTCAGGTGAGCTTTTCTCCTCAATTGCGGCGAGTCATCTCCAAAGTTTTTGAAGAGCTCAATGCACATCAACTGGTGTTGCCCGATGAGAGCTCTCGCAAGCTGATCATGCGCCTGGCCGACCGTTCTGAGTTGAAGGTGACTCTTCAAAAACAAGATTGATTTTGGGTGCATTCTCAAGGAAATAAACCTGCGATTGTTTTTCACCAAAAAATGACTTTTACTGAGGTCTGAGCTTACTATAATGTTCTACTTGATCGATATGAAAAAAATACTCACTTCCTCACTTAAACTGCTTGCATTCACTCTTCTCGCATTTGCCATACCCGCGCAAGCTCAAGTCAATCTCACCGATGGCCTCGAAGTTCACTGGGCTTTTGACCGGGGGAACGGAAACGTCGCGGCTGACTCTTCCGGAAACGAACGCGAAGCCGTTCCGGCCGAAGATATTTTCCCGGGCGCACTCATCGATTGGTCGGGCGGCAAATTCGGTGGTTCGGTGTTATTCGACACCACTTACATGCTGCACTCACCCTTTGAGTATTTCGGCATCGGGGGCGCTGAGCCACGGACCGTTTCCTTCTGGATTAAAACCGAATGGGACGCCGCCAATTCCAGCGCCATCGGCGCCCTGATCGGCTGGGGGATTAACGCCCCACGACAACGCATCCATGTGAAATTGAATGGCAAGACCGACGCCGACGGCAATGTGTTACAAAATATTCGGACCGAAAATCAGGGCGGCAACAATTGGTCAGATCTCTATCCGGTAAATGACGGAGTTTGGCATCACATTATCTCCGTGTTCGATCCCACCGTGGATTCAAACGGTGACGGAATCCTCGCCGCGGTGGGTGACTTCGATCAATACGTAGACCTCCAGCTTGAATCGAAAAATGGCGGTGTGGGCAATCCGGTGGAAACCAATATCAATCCGGACGAAGGAGCGGTCCCCTTGACGATCGGTGGCGGCTATTTTCCCAATATCAACGCCGCCCGAACCTCGGAAGCCCGCCTCGATGATTTTCGTCTCTACAGCCGGGCCTTGAGCCTTGAAGAAATCCAGGCTCTTTTTGATGGTCAGGGCGTTGATGGTCCCCCTTCAGTCGAAATCACTAATAACATTGAAGGTGAAGAACTCCTGGATGCGGCCACCCCTATTGAGTTCTCCATCCGGCCTCAGGGCGATTCAACCGTGAATCGAGATGACGTCACCCTCACCTTAAACGGCAAAAACATTATTGCCGAAGCAACCATTACAGGATCGGACACCGAATGGACCGGAACCTATACCGGACTCGAAGAGAACAAGGTTTACAACGGGAGCATTGGAGCCACAGACAGCCAAGGCCGCACTTACTCCTTCGAATTCTCATTCGACACCATCTCCGAAAACAACTTCACCATCGAAGCCGAAGATTTTAATTTCGGCGGCGGTGGATTCTTCGATAATCCGATTATCTGCGCCGATATCGGAGGCGCCACAGATTTATGCTACTTCGATCGAATCAGCACTCAGGGTGTCGATGCCAATGACAGCAATGCAGACAATGCCGATGAAAATGATTTCCTAGCCAATGCCTATCGTTACGGAGCGGGATTTGATCGGGAAGAACAGGTGGACACCTGGAAAGCCGACGAAAAACTGAGATCCAAGTTCACTGAATTCGCTGAATTCGATCTTACTTTCGATGACTTTCAAGTCGACCGCGTGAACACCGGAGAATGGTACAATTACACCCGGACCATTGAAGCCGGAACCTACCAGATTCTCCTCAGAGCCCGTGCCCGTGCAGAACAGGATCTTTCGATCGGCTTGGTCGATTCTCCCGTCTCCTCCAACCAGAATGTAACTTCTTTAGGATCGTTCGATATTCAGTCGACAGGCGGCAGCTATAAATTCTTTCAGCTGACGGACGAAAATGGTCGTATAGCCGTTGTTGAATTAGGCGGGGAACAGACCCTTCGCATTACCGCCGAAAATGCAGATGAGAACGTCGACCTCAACTACCTGATGTTGTTGCCTGCAGAGCCGGTGACAAGTCTTCCCCCGGCAACACTCACCGCGGCATCGGCTACCGGTCAGATCACCCTTTCCTGGGACGTCGCTGGAGGAACGCTTCAAAGCTCAGATAATGTAACTGGCCCCTGGAACGATGTTTCGTCAAATGGCACCAGCCACACAAAAGAAGCGGATCAGGCAACCGAATTCTTTCGTGTCATTTCCCAGTAGCAGAGGTGCTGCCGCAATCAACTGTAAAGGTCGGATGTGTAAATCCGTATTGAGCCAAAAAAACGGTGCTTACGCCATCAACTGTTACAAGACAAGCGATAAGTTATTCATGACAAGGCAGTTAAGGTGGGTATTTTGACGGAATAGTTCAGTTCAGCGTTAAAACTCGATGCAACCTATTCATTTCAAGCAATTTACGTCATGGTGTTTAACACTTAATGAAGGAAGCACCCACAAAGATAATTGCTGGGCTGTTTCCGGCCTCAATAGCAACCGCGTTCACGTCTTGGGTTTTCGCAAGTCGATACGAGATGTAGCTGTGCCGCAAACCGTTTTTCTTCCACTTGATTCCTGAGGACTTAGAGACTTTCTCGAGTTGGTCACACACAATAGAAAACTGCGACACCGGCCCGGACGGTTTCCAGAACGGCTTCAGCCAAGTCTTGAGATTGCCAGCGACAGGAACGAGTCTCCGAGTTCTTGTTTTTGACTTCGCTTTGCCTACCGTGATGAATTCGTCATCGATGTCGGACCAATCTAAACGTTGAATCTCAGCGTGGCGAAGACCCGCGAAGGCGGCGATTGCCAACCAATGAACCATTTCCGGCCTTGCGAAGTGCATGAGTTTTTCCATTTCTGCTACGGAATAAATTAGGACCTCGCCGTCACCGTCGCCGTAACTGCGAACGCCGTTCATAACATCGTGGTCACGCGGGATCCACCCTCGGCTTACACCGAAAGAGAACAGGGCGGCAACAGCCATTCTGGTGTTCTTTTTGGTTCTCTCAGAAAGCTTCAGATTCCGGATGAAATCATCAATGTCGGGGGATTGAACCATTTTCAAGTCGATGTGGAAACTTTCGGAGAATCGCTTGAGATTGGTTCTGATTAACTTTCGGTATGGAACGCGGTCGATGGAATCAATGAACGTCTGACAGGCTTCCGTTACGGTGATTTTAGGTAGAGTGTGAATGTTCCGCTTGGCGTAAAAGCGAGCCGCTTCAAGGACGAGGTTTCCTCCGAGGATTTCAATTGCTTTGGCGTGCTCTTCAGCGGCTACACGGAGGCCGGTTCCGCTTGTCTTGAGTGCTTTCAATGCTGCCCTGTAATCAGCCTGTTCAACCGGATCCAGAACCACATTATCGGTTGATCCGCTTTTGACCTTTCGCTTGAGAGTTTCCGCTTCCGACTTCGCGTCCTTCAGTGACTTTCTGTAGCACTGCTTTTTTCCGTTGGGAGTTTGCCAGACAATCTTGTATCTGGAGCCGTTACCGTCCCTGCATGATATATTTTTATCAGGCCTTTCAGGATGTGATTGGGAATTTTTCGGTCAAAAGTGGTGCGTAAGTGGGGCGCAAGAAGGGTGTTTTATACTAAAAGCTCCGTATTGCTAAGGAAAAACGGAACTCATGATGAGGTGTCAACTCTTCATGGGGTCGAGCTGTCCACAGTAATAAAAATTTTCTGAAGGAAAACAGTGAGATATTTTCTCCAGACATCCCAACTGTGACCTCCTTCTGAAACATGGTAAACATGCTTTACCTTTTTTGTTTTCAAGCGTTCGATAAATTGATTGTTACGTTCGAATAGGAAATCATCGCGGCCACATCCAATCCATAATAGCCGGATCGTATCGTTGGCCTCGTTGACATTTGAGCTGAGGCGACTGAATTGTTTTTCCAAGGTGCCTTGAGGGGGGGCTGAGCTGAAACCGCCGATCCAGGCAAACTGATCAAAATTCCTCAGTCCGATTCCAAGTGAGTGTCCCCCGCCCATCGACAAGCCGACGATGGCACGTTTATCTTTTGAAGCCGAAACCCGGTAATGTTTTTCGATCAACGGTATCAGATCATTGAATAGATCCTTTTCCATGAGCTGATTGTTCCGTGGCGAATAATCCTCATATCGGCTACGCGAGGAAACTGGAACCGGATGACCGTATGGCATAACGATGACCATTGGTTTTATTTCTCCGACTGCGATCAGATTGTCGGTGATCCAATGGGCTCTGCCCACCTCGTTCCAGGCAGATTCATCGTCACCGAATCCATGCAGGAGAAAAAGAACTGGATAGCGTTGTTTGGGATGATCAGAATATCCGGGAGGTGTGTAGATAAAGACACCACGTTGTCGTTCTGCAGATTTTGATGCATAAGTATGATGATGCAGAATTCCGTGGGATACCTCCTGTAGTTCATGAATTAATGGAGGATTGCCGGGCACTTCGACCAAGCTGTTTAGATCGAACCATTTTTTAACATTCCGATTCACCGGATCAATCACTGAGGCTTCATCAACCCAATATCTATAGGAATAAATCTCGGGCTCCAAAGGGCCCAAAGTAAGACTCCAGATTCCGTCCTCATCTTTTGACATGGCCTGTCGCCCCTGGATTCCACGCAGGCTCACCGATTCAGCCTGTGGAGCCCGTAGTCGGAAAGTCACCCGACGGTCTTCATGGACTTCAGGGGATATTACCCTGCTTTGCCCATTCACAAATAGGCCTGTGGAGAGAATTGCCAGAGTGATGAAAAATAAAAAGAAGTGACGAGGATTAACCATGCCTCAAATACTTCTTTACCCGTAGCCGATCTGTCGAGCCTAAAGAAAATATATTACCTTGAAGCTTAGGGTGTCGATCCCGGATATGGGGGGGGCGTTCCTATAAACCAAAATCGGTCTCACCGCGGCCAGCTTCAGAAGGAACGCACAGGTATCCCGGAGAAGTTGGTGGCACACCGAATCCCTGATTATAGGTTTTCTGAGAAAGAAATCTCCAACTCTTTGGGTAATCCTGTAAACTCAACCCGGGTTACTTTTCCTCCCGGCCAACGGACCTGCAATACTTTTTTTGAAGGGCTGTCCGATGGAAACAGAACAGGAATCGGACTGTCCTGTGACCAGTAACCCGATCCGGCATGGGTTTCCGTTGCGGACCCTAACTGACCCTCTTCCCGGATTCGGATCGATGCCCCGAAGCCATGCGGATTCTGAAGAGGGCCCTTCAACCGGATTCGAATTCCGCCATGCTCGCTCAAGTTTTGGAACAACTTTGTTTCTCCTCCATTCTGAGAGATTGCCAGATCCATTCTGCCATCCTGATTGAAGTCACAGGATGCCGTTCCACGCATGTCTCCGAAGATTCTGATCCCGGATTGCTCCGCGCTCATTGCTTGAAATCCCCCTTTGCCGTTGCCGATCAGCAATGCTCCGAATCCCGCATCGTTCCGTGGAGTCCAAGGATGGGATGCTGAAAAATTCTGAGCTATGAATAGGTCCTGATTTCCATCGCCGTTCCAATCAGCAGAGGTGATGCCGAAAGCCGGTGACAACTGGACCTCCACGGGT
>DUAG01000006.1 GCA_012960925.1 Candidatus Manganitrophaceae bacterium | reverse complement strand
ATCCTGATCACAATCGCGGATTTCGTCTCTCCAGGAACCCTCTAAGTTATTGATTTTATGGTGCCCCCGGGGTGATTCGAACACCCGACACACGATTTAGGAAAGCACCACACACTCCCTACTCCAGCCTACTCTAACCAACAAAAACCAACTCCAGCAAAGACTTACGAAAAAAGCCTAAGTTGGCTGGAGTAGGCTGGAATAGGCCTGAGGGTGATTGAGTTGAGCACAAAATGAGCACAAAAAAGCGTAAAAGCTTTGTGGACGGATTCGGTTGAATGTTTGGTCATGGATTTTTTGGGGAAATTAAAGGTCTGTCCTCCTTATTCGCGTAGTTTACTGATCTCCTCCCTATAAATTGGAGCAATTGACCTAAGTCTAAAGAGGATTGATACCGCCATCAGATGGTACTGTAGTGGAGGGGGCAAAGGTTAACCTTGCCGATTAGGCAACTCAGCGTTTTAGTTAATAGTTAATAATATATTGACAATTCACTATTCAGAGTCTATATTTAAAATCATGCAGGCAATGGTAGAAATCAAACAACAGATTATTGATGTGGCAGATACCCGGTTTCGACGGTATGGTTTCGGCAAAACGACGATGGCTGAGATCGCCAAAGACTGCAATATGTCGGCAGCCAACCTCTACCGATATTTCGATAACAAACAGAAGATCGGAGTAGAAATCGCGGAAAAATGTATGCGTCATAAGGAAAAAGTGGGCAAGGATGTACTCCAGCGAGAAAAGCTAACTGCAAGTGCCCGTCTGGAGGTCTTTTTCCTGGAAATACTCCACTATACGCATGACCTCTGCGCGACCAATTCCCATCTCTTTGAACTCGTGGCATTTATCTCCCAAGAACATCCGGACGTGGTCCTGAGGCATCAAGAGTCTCTTCGTTCGTCTGTTGCCGAAATCCTTGCAGAAGGAAACCGGACGGGAGAGTTTGATGTCCCGGATATCATTGCAACGGCAAAGATAATCTTATTTGCCACTGTTCATTTTTATTATCCACCACTCGTTGCTATGAAAAACCCCTCTCTGGAAGAGCTCAAACGGGCAGGAAAAGGGGTGATTGCGCTCATCATTCGAGGCCTCGCCAAACACTGATTTTTTTTGCTTTGGTGTGAATATTACATGATAAATTTAATAGTTATTGTTTACTATCTTTCTATAGGAATAGATAGATCTTGTTGGAAAAGAAGAGGAGAGAAAAATGGACGGCAAACGTCTAGGTGAATGGGTAATACGGTTCAGATGGTTGATTATCGTGGGGACACTTGCCATCGCTATGGCAGCGGGAAGTGGGGGGCGATTTCTCGCTTTTTCGACGGACTACCGGGTTTTCTTTGGAAAGGATAACCCGCAGCTTCAGGCCTTTGAAAGACTGCAAGATACCTATACAAAGAACGACAATGTCCTCTTTGCCATCGCCTCCAACGATGGCAAAGTCTTCACCCGCGAAACCCTGTCGGTTGTAGAGGCCTTGACGAAGGATGCCTGGCAGGTTCCCTATTCGCTTCGAGTCGATTCGATCACCAACTTTCAACATACCTGGGCAGATGGTGATGAATTGATCGTGGAAGATTTGGTGAAAAACGCAGCCTCTCTTTCTGATTCGGATCTGGAGCGAATCAAGAAAGTTGCCCTTGCGGAGCCGCTGTTGGTCAACCGAAACATCACTTCGGCAACCGATGTAACAGGAGTCAACGTGACGATTAATCTTCCTGGGAAATCGATGGACGAGGTTCCAGAGGTCGTTGCCTTCGTCCGCGACATGGCCCGGAAGATAGAGGCGGAACATCCCGAAATTAAGGTATATTTAAGCGGCATGGTGATGATGAACAACTCCTTCTCGGAAGCAAGTCAGGACGATATGTCGACCCTGATGCCGATCATGTACCTGGTACTCATTATCGCCATGGGCATGATGCTCCGGTCGTTTTCTGGGACCTTAGCCACGGTCATGGTCATCGGCCTCTCGGCATTTACAGCGATGGGCCTGGCCGGGTGGGCCGGCATTCTTTTTACCCCTCCCTCCGCCAGTGCCCCAACCATTATCTTGACCCTGGCAGTGGCAGACAGTGTCCACTTTCTGGTCACGATGTTTCAGGAGATGCGTCGTGGAAAAACCAAGCGGGAAGCCATCATCGAATCGATGCGGATCAATCTGCTCCCGATCTTTCTTACCTCTTTGAGCACTGCAATCGGTTTCTTAAGTATGAACACCAGCGATTCACCTCCTTTTCATGACCTCGGCAACATGGTTGCGACGGGCGTCGTGGCCGCCTTTTTCTATTCGATCTTCTTCTTACCGGCCATGATGGCGGTATTGCCGGTTCGAGTGAAGGGCCAAGGGAAAAATTCGAAGCTCTTTATGGATCGTTTTGGTAACTTTGTGGTCAATCGCCGGAGACCGATCTTCTGGGCGATGCTGGCCATCACCCTCCTCTTTATCAGCTCCGTCCCTTTAAATCGCTTTAATGATCAGTTTGTGAACTATTTTGACGACCGCTACGCCTTTCGGACCGATACCGACTTCATTGTTGATCACCTTACAGGGATCTACCTGATTGAGTATTCACTCGATTCTGGAGAGGAGGGAGGGGTCAGTAATCCGGAATACCTGAAGACGCTGGAGGCTTTTGGGGAATGGTACAAGCAACAAGCAAGAGTGCTGCATGTCAGTACACTGACCGAAATCATGAAGCGACTCAACAAAAATATGCATGGTGATGATCCTTCCTATTATAAAATCCCAGAGAATCGGGAACTGTCTGCACAGTATCTTCTCCTGTATGAGATGTCACTCCCCTATGGTTTGGATCTGAACAACCAGATTAACGTCAGGAAGTCGGCCACCCGTTTTAGCGTAACCCTGGAGAGCGTAACGACCAATGAGATGTTGGAACTTGAGGAAAGGGCACAGCAGTGGCTCCGAGAAAATGCCATTCCTTCAATGCAGGTGCCCGGAGCCAGCACCACGATTATGTTCTCACACATTTCAGAACGGAATACCAATAACATGATGTTTGGGACCGCACTCGCCCTGGTCCTCATCTCGGGGATTCTGATTTTCTCTCTTAGGGATATGAAGATCGGTATCATGAGCCTCATTCCGAACCTGGTTCCGGCTGGGATGGCCTTTGGTCTCTGGGGATTGATGGTGGGTGAGATCGGGATGGGTACGTCGATTGTGGTCGGCATGAGTCTCGGAATTGTGGTCGACGATACCGTCCACTTCCTGAGCAAATATATTCGTGCAAAGCGGGAACATGGAATGAATAGTCAAGACGCGGTACGTTACGCATTTCACAACGTGGGTACCGCCCTATGGGTCACGTCCCTCATCTTGGCCGCTGGGTTTTCTGTCCTTACCTTTTCCGGGTTTTTAATGAATTCCCAGATGGGACTCCTAACTGCCATCACCATCGCCTTCGCCTTGGCGGCAGACTTTTTACTCCTGCCGCCATTGTTGATGATCATGGAAAGGAATAAACCGGAGAAAGCGCTAAGCCCTGTGAAAGAACCTGACACCGAAGGGACCGTTTAGGGGGAGTTCTTGTCATCGGCTGAAACCAACACGCATCAATGCTTGATTCGGTAGCCGAGCAGGATTTATACAGAAAGGAGTGAAAAATGAAACATTTTATACTTTTTTTGTTCATATTGTTACTGTTTCCAATAACAGCTTTTTCTGAATCCCCTGAAGAAATGGGTCTGGCTATCGCCGTGGAGGCCGATCGCCGGGACAACGGATTTGGAGATTTTACGTCCCAGCTTAAAATGGTCTTAACAAACCGACAAGGAGAGTCGAGTACGCGTGTTATTCGAAACCGGACCCTAGAGGTCAAGGGAGATGGAGACAAGTCGCTCATCATTTTCGACAACCCAAGGGACGTAAAGGGGACGGCCTTCCTTAGCTTTACGCACAAGGTAAAAAATGACGATCAATGGCTTTTTCTCCCTGCGCTGAAACGCGTCAAGCGAATCAGTTCATCCAACAAGTCCGGCTCCTTCATGGGGAGCGAGTTTGCCTATGAGGATATCACGAGTCAAGAGGTCGAAAAATACACCTACCGTTGGCTTCGGGACGAGGACTATGAAGGACAGTTGACATTCGTGATTGAAAGAGATCCTGTCGATCCTAACTCCGGTTATACACGCCAAGTGGTCTGGATTGATCAGGCGGAGTATCGCCCTTTGAAGGTTGACTACTACGACCGGAAAAATGACCTCCTCAAAACCTTAACCTATCATGGCTATCAACAATACGTTGGAACGTTCTGGCGGGCAGACCGGATGCAGATGGTTAATCACCAGACTGGAAAAGGTACGGTCTTGAACTGGAAGAATTACAAATTTAAGACCGGACTGACTGATCGGGATTTCAACAAAAACAGCCTGAAGCGTGCCAGGTGAGATCCCTGCTTCCAATAAGTCTTTTCATCACCCTCATTTTATCCGGTTTCGTTGTCTCCATGCCAGAGGCGGTGGCCAATGAGTTGACCGGTTATGTGTCAATTGAGGGGCGGCTGTTTTATAACGATCCGCTCCATCCCGGTCAAAGAAAACAGCAAGGTTCCATCGCTGCCCAGCCGGAGTATTTCCACGAATGGAAGGAAAGCAGCCTCACGGTTGCGCCATTTTTTCGTCTCGATATCGCCGATTCGGAGCGGAGCCATGTCGATATCAGAGAGCTCTTTGTCCTCTGGTACCCGGAAGTATTTGAGCTTGGGGTTGGCATCCGAAAAGTCTTCTGGGGGGTCACGGAGTCGCAACACTTGGTTGATATCATCAACCAGACCGACCTCGTGGAACTCCCGGATGGAGAAGAAAAACTTGGCCAACTGATGATTAATCTTTCTATCTTAAGAGACTGGGGAACCCTTGATCTTTATCTCCTCCCGTATTTCCGAGAGCGGACATTTCCAGGTCTTAAAGGGAGACTTCGTTCCCCCTTAGTTGTAGAGACCAACCAGACACGATATGAAAGTGGGGCGAAACAACACCACCTTGATGTTGCGGGTCGTTACAGTCGGACCTTAGGGGATTGGGATGTCGGCCTCTCCCATTTCCAGGGAACTGGACGAGAACCAACGTTGATACCAGGGACGGATGCTTCCGGAAATCCCGTCCTGATCCCATTCTACGAACAGATCGGCCAAATGGGTCTAGATCTTCAATGGGTTGTGGAAGAATGGCTCTGGAAGCTTGAGATGATCCATCGGATCGGCCAAGGTGATTCTTTTGATGCCTGGACCGGCGGTTTCGAATACACAGTTAGTGCGATTTTTAGAAGTAAGATGGATCTTGGGATCATAGGAGAATGGCTTCATGATTCGAGGGGCGAAGCGGCTACCACACCGTTTGAAGAGGACATCATGGCCGGGTTTCGGCTCGCCATAAATGATATGGCGAGTACAGAACTTCTCTTCGGAGTGATCCAGGACCTTGACCGTTTGTCTCGAATCGTCAGTCTGGAAGCGAGTCGACGCCTCACCGACCATTGGAAGATAGAAATTGAAGGTTTGATCTTTACTCGACAGTCTCCTAATGAGCTACTTTTCCCCCAACGGGATGATGACTTTCTGCAAGTCTCATTATTTTATCACTTTTAACTCGATGCGCCCTGAACCTCAAATCTGGTGAAACGATGCATCATACTTTTTTAGGTCCTCCCACATGAATAAGGAGAAAAAATGAACACAAAAAGATTGCTCTTAGCCCTCACCCTTCTTTTAATGGGACTCACCTCAATTGTGTCCGCAAAAACAGAAACATATCGGCTTGATAAGGACCACGGGCAGATTGGTTTTCGCGTCAAGCATCTTGTGATCTCCAATGTAACGGGAGAATTTCTCAAGTACGAGGGGGTTTTTGAAGTTGATGAGAGCAAAAAGGCTATGATAAGCGGACGTGTGACCATTGATGCTTCGAGCATTTATACAAAACATAAAAAACGTGATAAACATTTGAGGAGCGCTGACTTTTTGGATGTGGAGAAGTTTCCTCAAATCGTCTTCAAATACAAGCGCATCGTTTCGATAACCGATCCAAAATTCACGGTACTGGGCGACTTAACACTACATGGGGTGACCAAAGAGGTCGTACTCGACATGGAAATACTCGGAAGAATAAAGGACCCCTGGGGAAATTTCAGAGTGGGCTTTACCGGCACGACCCGTATTGACCGGAGAGATTTTGGAATCAAATGGTCCAAGGTCATGGACAACGGCGGCCTGATCGTTGGAGATATCGTAAAAATCAATATCGAAGGCGAGGCGATTCTGGACGAACCGAAGCAAAAAAAGTAGTCGGGAAGACAAAGCCGATCCTACTGTGATCGGGGAGAAATGGTCTATTTTCTACACTAACTGCTCAAAAATGGAACCCCTATTTTTTACAGATTGCCACTTGAAAGGTTAGGCTTGTGGATGTGATTCAAATAACAATATTACTTGAAAATTTTACGGTGTTTGTTAGATCTCTCCAAAGCTCCAAGCATAGCCTGTTTGAAAAAGAGGACTTACAAGGAGTAGGGTTTGTATCAAATGATCATCGAAAATGAAAACACAATCCGTCTGACTTCTTTTTTAGTCGTTTTTACCTTCATGGCTTTATGGGAGGCGATTACCCCGAGACGGCGTCTGACGACCTCCAAGCCAAAACGCTGGTCGACCAACATTGGCATTGTCGTCATCAACACCTTAACCGTGCGAATACTGTTTCCCGTTGCTGCCGTCGGCACAGCCATTGTTGCAGGGGAAAAAGGGTGGGGTGTCTTAAATACCTTGGATTGGTCCATAATGCTCGCAGCGCCCCTGGCCGTGATTGCACTCGATTTTAGGTTCTGTCGCAAATATTGTAAAGAGATATAAAAGTGTCTAAAACGGTATTGCCTATGCTGCCAAGGAATAGAATTGTTGGACGAAGGTCTGGTGTTGTCCGGCCCATTGCTTCATCTGGCCCTTGTGAATCATATGAATTGTTTCAATGCCGCCCAAGGTAATACGGGCACTTCGAAATGATTTGAATCCAAGCATGGGTCGGATTTTCTTTTTGATGAAGCGGTGGTCTTGCTCGATAATATTATTCAGGTATTTGCACTGTCTGATCTTGATCCGTTTCCGGTTCTCCTGATTATATATCCTGATCCCTGCTTTGTTGGCTCCGCTTTTGTCAATGTTAATCTTAGAGGGTTTTTTCTGGAACTCTATCGCTTTGTTTAGGAACCTCCGCACTGCCTTCCGGTCTCTCTTTGCAGTGAGGATAAAATCAATCGTCAGGCCCTCTTTATCGACCGCGCGGTAAAGATACTTCCATTCCCCCTTAACGGAAACATAGGTCTCATCCATTCGCCAACTCTGGCCAACGGGTCTCTTCTTCTTTCTAAATTCTTTCTCAATGAAAGGAGTGAATTTTAAAACCCAGCGGTTGATGGTTGAGTGATCCACATCGACGCCACGTTCTTCCATCATCTCTTCGACATGGCGGGAGCTCAAAGGATAAGCTAGATACCACCGGGTGCATATCAAAATGATTTCTTTCTCAAAATGACATCCTTTGAAACTCAGCATGAGGGCTCCAAAACCATTGTTTGTTTGATGCCACGGATGCTACTATGAAACCGCTGGTAAAGACAATCCGAACTTTGCGACAGAACCCGATCGATCAGGGTAGCCCATGGGAAGAATCTATAAGCGAGGAAAAAACTGGTGGATACAATATTACCGGGGAGGCCAACTCTTCCGGGAGTCCAGCCGATCTGCCCTGAAATCGGTTGCCTCTACCCTAATAAAGAAGAGGGAGGGCGATATCGCCGATGGAAGGCTACCCGCCCTTCAAGCCGAAAAGACGACGCTAGAAGACCTTGTTCGGCTTTATATCCAGGATTACGAAATAAACAAAAAAAAGAGCATCGCCCGAGCCAGGCAATTGGCTAATCATCTGACAAAAGAATTTAAAGGGCTCAAAGCCCTCCAAATCACAAGCACGAGAATCAACAATTACATCATAACAAGACAATCCGAAGGCGCAGCCAACGCGACCATCAACCTGGGAGTTATAACTGAAAGTGGTGTATGGAGGGCTTGAAAAAAAGCGGCGTATCTGGTTGATTTGAAACTGCGAATG
>DUAG01000005.1 GCA_012960925.1 Candidatus Manganitrophaceae bacterium | reverse complement strand
TCAACCCAATACCGCATCGAAGACATTCTGACCATCGAGCGTATCGCCGTTTTATACCTGCAGCAGGGAAGCCCAATGCTTCCTTCGGCGGTGGTTGATGAGCACTTCACTCAACGCGAAGCGTATCTGGAAGGTTCGCTGACCGATGCCCCCGATTTATCCATTTACCGGGATTCGTCCCAAGAGGACACCACCCAAGAGGACACCACCGGAGAAAACCCGCAACAGCAAACTCCTCCCACCCCATGAAAGACAGCAAAGAGCCACTGAAAGAAAAATTGAAATATCTTCGCTTGAAGGGACTCAGCGAACACTGGGATGATTATCTCAAAGTGGCCGCGCAGAAGAACTTTTCCCACGCCCGGCTTCTGAACCATTTCGTCGATGAGGAATACCGGATCCGACGTGAAAACGCCTGTCGCTTCCGACTCCAAAAGGCCCGCATTCCCGAAACCCTGGTCATCGAAACCTTTCCCTTTGACCGGCAGCCTAAGCTCAACAGGAAGAAAATCATGTCCCTCTACGATTCCATGAGCTACATGAAGAACTCTCAGAACATCATCTGGCTGGGCAAAACCGGATGCGGCAAAACCGGACTGGCCACCGGCTTTCTCATTCACGCCGTCAATCAGGGTTACAGCGGCCGATCCGTCCTCTTCGCCGAACTCATCAACGATCTCTACAAATCGGTCGCCGATCACTCCCAACACAAAGTGCTCAAAAAATATCTCTCCTGGGACTGTCTGCTCATCGACGAGGTCGGATATGTTGAAGTCGAACCGGTTCAGGTCGGTCTTTTTTTCACTCTGATGCAGAAGCGTCACAGGAAGAAACCCACCCTCATCACTTCCAACCTGGGTTTCAGCGAATGGGGTTCCTTTCTCAGGAACGACCATCTCACCGCCGCTCTTGTTGATCGTCTGACTGAAAACAGTCATGTCATCAATATGAAACAGTGCAGAAGCCTGCGCTCCAAACTCACCCCGGACAATAAGCCTGGAAACGATCAGGCAAAGAGCTGATCGGCTTCGAGCCATTCCTTTGGAATCGGTGCTCCGGCTCCGGGGAGTCCGCCCCGATCCGCTGGACAGGTCCAAGTGGCATACTTCGGTTGGAATCCTTTCGGTCAACGGTGCCAAGTTCATTAACTGGAACCACGGAACCGGTGGCGGCGGAGCCATTGATCTGGTCATTCACTTGAACCACTGCAGTTTCAGAGAAGCTCTGGACTGGCTACAGAGACATTAGCCCCGTGCTTCGGGGTTTGAAGAAAATCATGGCCCGCCCCGGTGCGGATTGAAATTACCTCCGCCGGATCCTGTTCAACTCGGGCGTGTCAAAGCCTACCTCATTACTGAGCGCGCCATTGCTCCGGCATGGATTGATCCGCTCATCAAATCGGGTGTTCTCTACGCCGACGCCAGAGCCAA
>DUAG01000004.1 GCA_012960925.1 Candidatus Manganitrophaceae bacterium | reverse complement strand
TTACACCCTATCAAAAATTGACGCTGGCAACACAGGCTCTACTTCTGTGAACCATTATTAATGGGGGGATTACCGGTCTGCCCATAAGTAACATGTACGATTGGCCAGAGGCGATTTTTGAGCGAGACAAGGAGCGAAGAATGCGCATACTAAAGTATGTAAGGGATGAGCGACGCGGGCGCAGCCAACAAAGCGCCCCGGCCCTTCGGGGAGTCCCATTTTTGGCCCGAGGCTGCGTTGTTCCTCACTCACATAGCCGGGCTATGCTCCCTCGTCACGCCTTGCCTCGGACTCAAAGATGGGACTCCCAATCGTACATGTTACTTATGGGCAGACCCTTAAAGGCGAAGAAACGTGTTCTCTAGAGTGAAGAAGGGGGGCAAAGCATCTCAGGTGTCTCAACAGGAGCTTCTTATTGAAGTCGGTGTGGAGGAAATCCCCTCTAACGTCATGGTCCCGACATTAAAACGATTGTCTGAGCTGGCCGCTGAGCATTTGACGGCCAGTGCAATCCAGTTTGATCCTGAGAGCGTCCGCGTCTATGGGACGCCGCGGCGTCTGATCCTGACCATTCCCCATTTATACCGGCAGCAGAAGAACAAAATGGAGTTGATCCTGGGTCCGCCGAAGCAGGCGGCATTTGATTCTGAAGGAAAGCCGACCGCTGCCGCCATCGGCTTTTCAAGATCACAGGGGATGCAGCTTTCTGATCTTGCGGTGCGGCATACCGATACTCTTGGAAGCTTTGCGGGAAATAGAAGAGGGGAATATGTCGTCATTGAAAAAATGATTGAGGGGAAGGCGACGGAACGAATATTACGAACGCTTATCCCGGAGGTCATTTCGGGTCTGAGCTTTCCAAGGTCGATGCGTTGGAACAGTGAAGGGATCGCCTTTATCAGGCCGATCCGTTGGATTGTTGCTGTGTATGACCAAAGAGTCATCCCGTTTTCCTATGCCGGTGTTCAGTCGGGGGATATCTCTTACGGCCATCACATCATGTCTCCGGCCTCTTTTCATGTGGGAGATTTTACATCCTATGAGAAAGAGACGCGGCAGCGCTATGTCCTAATCGATCCGGACGAGCGGTATCGGGTGATTGAATCGCAAATGCGGGATCTCGCGAAGGAAAAGTCCGGAACATTGGAGGGACAGGATCGGATGGGGGCGGACAACGAAGCACTTATTTTGGAGGCGGTGCATACGGTCGAATATCCGAAGGCCCTTTGCGGGGCTTTTGACCCGTCTTTTCTTGACATCCCCCAGGAAGTCATTATCACCGCAATGAAAGAACATCAGGGATATTTTCCGGTTTTCTCGGCAAAGGGGACGCTCCTTCCCAACTTTATCACCATCGCTAATATTCAGGCGAAGACGATGGATAAGATTTGTAAAGGGAATGAGCGAGTCCTCCGGGCGCGACTACTTGATGCAGAATTTTATTTTGATCTGGACAAAAAGGTCAAACTGGCCGATCGCGTCGAGGCCCTGAAAGAGGTGACTTTTCAGGAGAAATTGGGGACTCTTTATGAGAAGGTGGTGCGTCTGGTCGTTCTCGCAAAATCTCTGGCAGAGGGCCTTCCCGGATTAAAATCCTCGGTTCCCGAGGTGGAAGGCGCCGCACGGCTTTGCAAGGGCGATCTCCTGTCTGGTGTGGTGCGGGAGTTCCCGTCTCTCCAAGGGGTGATGGGACGTATTTATGCCGAGCGGGACGGAGAAGACCCTTATTCCGCCAAAGCGATTGAAGAACATTACATGCCGAAATTCTCAGGGGCGCCTCTTCCGGAAACGACTGCAGGAAAAATTCTTGCGATTGCCGATAAGTTGGATACCATCGTCGGCTGTTTTGGTGTCGGCCTGATTCCCAGCGGTTCTCAGGATCAATACGCGCTGCGCCGGCAGGGCCTGGGCATGATTCAAATCATCATCACAGATCCAAACTTTCGCCAGTTCTCCCTGTGTAACGCGATCTCCAGCGCAATTCAGCAGTATGAAGAGCAGGGAAAGTTCTCCGTCCCGGATCTTGATCGTAAGGTCCTTTCTTTTTTTACACGTCGTCTCGATTCCTATCTCCAGTCTAAAGGGGTTCGTTATGACCTGAGGGAGGCTGTGCTGTCACGGGAAATGGATCGTCCCTCGGAGATGATTTTAAAGACCGAATCCCTGGTTGCTTTCTCAAAACATCCCCATTTTGGATCGCTGATTACGGTCTTTAAACGGGCGAAGAGAATCCTGCCGGAAGGATTTGAGGGAGAGGTCCAGAGAGCACTCCTGGCCGATCCCGCTGAAAAGAATCTATATGAGGTCCTTTGCGCGGTCTCTGAGGACCTTGGGCACCATTGGACCACACAAGACTACGACAAGGTCTTGAAGGAACTTGCGACACTTTACGAACCCTTGAACCGGTTTTTTGAAGATGTCCTGGTGATGGATGAAGACGCGGAGATTCGCCAAAATCGTTTGAGTCTCTTATTTTCTGTGAGCCAACCCTTTGATGAATTTGGAGATTTTTCGAAGATTGTCGAGGGAGAGTCTATTTCTAAAGACCCAAAGAAAAAAGACAGAGAAGGATAGAGTGATGTTCAGGAGGAGAAGGTGAAAGCAAAAAAGAAATACCTTTACTATTTCAGCGATGGTAGGACAGACGGACGGGGAGATATGAAGGATCTCCTGGGGGGGAAAGGGGCCGGTTTGGCAGAGATGACTCGCCTGGGGATACCGGTTCCGCCCGGTTTCACGATTACGACCGAGGCCTGCATTGAATTTTTTAACCGAAAAAGACGCTATCCAACGGGATTGTGGGAAGATGTGCTGTCGGCCCTAAAGCGGGTTGAGCGATCGATGAAGCTGAAATTCGGGGACCCGAAAAACCCGCTTCTTATTTCGGTTCGGTCAGGGGCGAAGGCCTCTATGCCGGGGATGATGGACACCGTCTTAAATTTGGGGTTGAATGACGAGACGGTCCTTGGTCTGGTCAAAAAATCGGGAAATGAACGTTTTAGCTACGACACCTACCGGCGCTTTGTCTCTATGTTCGGAAGCGTTGTCATGGGTGTCGACCGGCTCAAGTTTGATCGGGCATTTGAAGAGAAGAAGATCGGCCTTGGACTCAGCTCCGATACCGAACTGTCTGGAGAGGCCCTCAGAGACCTGGTCAGCATCTTCAAAAAAATTATCCTGAACGAGACCGGAGAGGTTTTTCCGGAAGATCCATCTAAGCAACTCCGTCTCGGTATTGATGCCGTCTTTAACTCCTGGTTCGGGAAGAGGGCAATCACATATCGCAAGTTAAATAATATCCCGGAAACCTGGGGGACGGCGGTTAATATCGTGGCGATGGTTTACGGAAATCTGGGAGAAGATTCCGGAACCGGCGTTGCCTTTACGCGAGATCCAAGTACCGGGAAAAAACGTTTCTTCGGAGAATTTCTCTTCAACGCCCAGGGTGAGGATGTTGTTGCGGGAATTCGAACCCCCTTGCCCATTGAGGCACTTCGAAGGCGGCTGCCGTCTACCTACAAAGATTTGTTAGCGGTCTACAAGAAGCTGGAACGTCATTATAAGGACATGCTCGATATCGAGTTCACGATACAGGAGGGGAAGCTGTATATGCTTCAGACCCGCGTCGGCAAGCGGACTGCGGCGGCGGCCATCCGGATTGCGGTGGATTTGGTGAAGGAGCGGATCATTAGCAGGGAAACTGCCCTGCTTCAGATTGATGCGCAGCAGTTGGATCAACTCCTTCATCCGATGATTGACCCGAACGCGACCTTCAATGTGATTGCAACGGGCTTGCCGGCTTCACCCGGTGCGGCAATCGGAAAGGTGGTTTTCACCGCAGAAGAGGCGGAGCAGATGGCAGAACGTCATGAGAAGGTCATCCTGGTTCGGGCGGAAACCTCTCCCGAAGATATCGGCGGGATGAATGCCGCCCAGGGGATCGTCACCGCGCGCGGGGGAATGACCTCTCATGCCGCCGTTGTGGCCCGCGGTATGGGAAAATGCTGTGTTGTCGGTTGTGGCGCCATCTCAATTGATGAAGAAGCCCGGCTCTTTCGCGTTGGGGATCTGACGATCAAGGCGGGAAGCGAGATCAGCCTCAACGGTTCTACCGGAGAGGTCATCCTGGGACGAGTTGACCTGATTCAGCCAGCCATGAGGGCTTCTTTCAAAAAACTGATGGGATGGGCTGATCAGAGCCGAAAGTTAAAGGTCAGGGCAAACGCCGATACCCCCCGCGACGCCAAGGTAGCGCGTGGTTTTGGGGCGGAAGGGATCGGGCTTTGCCGGACCGAGCATATGTTCTTTGAGGAAGGCCGGATCACTGCGGTTCGGGAGATGATTCTGGCAAATACCGAAGCGGAGAGAAGACGGGCGCTTGAAAAGATTCTCCCGATGCAGAAGGCGGATTTTATCGGCATTTTTGCCGAGATGAAGGGACTTCCGGTCACCATCCGGCTTCTTGATCCGCCGCTTCATGAATTCCTCCCGCAAACGGAGGGAGACCTTGCCGAGCTGTCTCGTACAATGGGTGTGTCTGTCTCTGTCCTCAGGGAGAAAAATAAGAATCTTCATGAGGTTAACCCGATGCTTGGGCATCGGGGTTGTCGCTTGGGGATCACCTATCCTGAAATCTATGAGATGCAGGTCCAGGCCATCTTTGAGGCCGTTTGCGAGTTAAGCAAGAAAGGGAAAAAGGTGATCCCAGAAGTGATGATTCCCCTTGTGAGCCACGCCAATGAATTCTCCAGGATAAGGGCGCTCTGCGTTCAGACGGCTAAGTCGGTGATGAAGGAATACAACAAGAAGGTCCCTTACACCATCGGTACCATGATTGAGCTCCCCCGTGCGGTCCTCGTTGCCGACCAGATTGCGGAGGAGGCCGAATTCTTCTCCTTCGGAACGAATGACCTCACCCAGACCGCCTTTGGACTTTCGCGCGACGATTCGGGACGCTTTCTTCCGGACTATATCGACAAAGGGATACTGCCCCAGGACCCATTTGTCGCGATTGATCAGGAGGGGGTCGGTCTCTTGATGCGGATCGGTGTGGAAAAAGGACGAGCAACCCGTCCCCGCTTGAAGATCGGCATTTGCGGTGAGCATGGCGGAGAGCCCAGCTCCGTCGAATTCTGCCACCGGCTTGGTCTGAACTATGTCAGTTGTTCCCCTTATCGGGTTCCGATCGCCCGCCTGGCGGCAGCCCAGGCCGCCGTAAGAGAGAAAATGGAAAAGAGGTCAAAAAAGAAACGTTCCTGAGCCGGTTTGACGATAAAGAATTGAGTAAATTACCCTGCCGCAAGCGGGCGGGGTATCAAAATCATTACGTCACACCGGCGAAGGCCGGTGTCCACATACGAACCACTGCATTCCGGCATGCGCCGGAATGACGCCATTTGTAGCAAGCCTCGGGGAATTGAATCCCCAGAAGACTAATCTCCCTGAAAGGACACAGAATGCTGTGTCCTTTCAGTTTTTAAGGGCATTACATGAATATTCTGGATATTTCCGATCTTCATAAATCATTTGGTCCCAAAAAGATTTTCCAGGGGATCACCTTGACGGTTGGAGAGACAGAAAAGGTCGGCATCATTGGCCAGAACGGCTCAGGGAAGAGCACGCTCTTTCAGATTGTGGCTGGGCTTGAACCGCCGGACAGCGGAAAGCTCTCATTTAAGAAAGGGATTGCCATTGGCTATCTCTCACAGAATCCCATCCTGAATGAGACCCGGACGGTTCGTGAAGAGCTTGATGCGTCCCTTGGAGAGATTCGCGTCAAACTGGATGCCTACCATGCGGTGACAAACAAGATGAAATCCGCCTCACCCGCAGAGGTTTCCGCCCTCCTGAAAGAACAGGAGGCCTTGAATACCTGGCTTGAACATCATCAGGGATGGGAAACCGATCACCGGATTGACGAAGTTCTCCTTCGATTGAATATCCTGAACCGTGATGAGAAGATTTCGGTGCTCAGTGGCGGGATGAGAAAGCGCGTTGCCCTGGCCAAACTCCTCCTTCAGTTGCCTGATCTTCTGATGCTGGATGAACCGACCAACCATCTCGATATAAAAACAACCGAGTGGCTGGAGAAATTTCTGACTGCCTACCCCGGGGCCGTCATGCTGACCACCCATGACCGCTATTTTCTCGACCGGGTTGTCCGGCGAATCTTCGAGGTCAACGCCGGGACGATTTGCTGCACACGCGGCGGCTATAGCGATTATCTGCAAGCCAGGGCCGAACGGCTGCTCCATGAAACACGCGTCCAGAACCGCCTGGTGACCTTGCTGCGCCGCGAATCCGAGTGGATGAAGCGCGGGCCGAAGGCGAGAGGGACCAAGTCGAAGGCCCGAATCGGCCGCTTTTATCAAATGCAGGACCAGAGGGAGACGAAAGAAGATCGGCAGATCGGCCTCCATCTTGAAACCGGCCACCGCCTGGGAAATACCATCCTGGAGCTGGTTTACCTGAATAAAACCCTGGAAAACAAGCTGTTGATCAAGGATCTCTCGATCAGCCTAAAAAAGGGAGATCGGATCGGTATTGTCGGGGCGAACGGCTGCGGAAAGACAACGCTTCTTAGAATGATTCTGGGAGAGATGCATCTTTCTTCTGGAAAGATTGTCCTGGGAAAGAATACAAAGATTTCCTATTTTGACCAGAACCGGGCCTCGCTTGATCCCGATAGCCGGGTTGAGGCCTCCCTCGGAGAAGGCTATTGGGTGACGGTGAGAGGGGAGCGAAGGCACAAGGTGGGTTATCTGGCCGAATTTTTCTTTGAGGCGCATGATCATAAACGGCTGGTCCGGACCCTGTCGGGCGGGGAAAAGGCCCGGCTCATCCTCGCGAAGATCATGCTGGAAAAAACGAACATGTTGATCCTCGACGAACCGACCAACGACCTGGACATCCCGACGCTTCAACTCCTGGACGATGTTCTCGTCAACTACGACGGCTGCATCCTCATGGTGACCCACGACCGTTTTTTTCTGGACAAGGTTTCCACCGGCATCCTGAGTTTTGAAGGGGAGGGCCAGGTCCGCTATACAGAAGGGAACTACGCCGTCTATCAGGAGCGCTTAAAAGCCGAAAAAAAAGACCGGGCAAAACAATCGCATCAGATAGCCGCACAGGACAGACCTCCATCGACCGGAGAGGAAAAGTCACCAAACACGAAAAAACGAAAAGGCCTGAGCTATAAAGAAAAGCGTGAACTGGAAGGCATAGAAACCAAGATCGAGAACCTCGAAGCCCGGAAAAAAGAACTGGAGACCTTCCTGCAAAATCCGGCGGCCCATGCCACAGAAAAAGGAGGCCTGGAGGCCTGGTCTATAGAATTCGCGGAAATCGAAACGGGCTTACAGGATACGATGGACCGTTGGGAAGTCCTGGAGTCAAAGCGAGAGGGGTGAAGGGGGTGGGCTAACTTTTAGGGAAGAAGCCTTCATCGATTAATTTTTTTCTATTCTTATCACAATTTCCGATTGTTTTTCGGTAGGTATCTTTTGGGGAATCTCACAAGCAATTCCAATGATACTCATTTCGACAGGGCTGAGTAGCGATTTTCCCAATCCATACCGTGAGGCCTGTTTCCAATATTCTGCCCCTTTCTCAGTAACATATGTTTGGGCAAAAATACCGTTATCTCTCTTTTGATCCTTCTCAGCATCCTTTTCCTGAGAGGTTATTTCATCGCGATCCAATAAATCGACCGCAACCTTCTTATCTAGTCGTATTTGTTTTTTCTTGAGTTTATCCCAGCACCATTCTTTTTTACACTATTCTGTTACGTTGGTTATCCCTTCCGGTGTATCTTGGATATGGTTATTTACCAACTCAGCGATAGTCAAAAGTTGGGTTTTAAGCGCAGGAGAAAGTTTCTGGCTTTTCCATATTTGAGCCAGATCCAAGTTTTCACCAGCTTCTGAAATCATATTTGCCAGTTTTGCCAATGAATAAGTAACAATATTAGCTTTATATCCACCATGCCAGCTTTGTTTCATAATGGTTTTGTCAAGAAAGCGGAACAATATGGCCTTTGCGATGAGGTTTTGAAAATAAAGCTCATTAAATTGTTTTTCATTTTTCTCCCACTTCTGGTTGAGCTTACTTGCAAATTTTGAAAAGTTTTTCTGGGCACCTAAGCTTACAGAATGAGGTTGCTCACCAAAGGAATATTCAAATTTAGCCAGATCAGTTTTTGTGAGCATTTGTGCTCTGAGTTATAACTGAAAGTGGTGTATTGAGTACTTGAAAAAAAGCGGCGTATCTGGTTGATTTGAAACTGCGAATGA
>DUAG01000003.1 GCA_012960925.1 Candidatus Manganitrophaceae bacterium | reverse complement strand
ATTACACCCTATCAAAAATTGACGCTGGCAACACAGGCTCTACTTCTGTGAACCATTATTAATGGGGGGATTACCCTCGGTCTGGATGTTAGTAGCAATGATCATTGCGGTCAGACAGGCCCTTGATTATAAGAGTACCTTGCGGGCCGTGGGCGTCTGTGTCATTGGATGGACCATTCAGATGCTCATCCTCGCATTTTTGTTCTCTATGATGGGAGGTACCGCACCCTAATTCTCCGATTGGATCTTGGGCCGTATCAGCATATTGTGGAGTCAATGGCGCAGTATATGAGGGAGCGCAAGTCTTTAGCGGGCGGCCTTTAGTCTCAAGAGAAGTGCTTTCGCCTGGTCTCTGGGCAGGGTCGGATCGATACCCGCTTTATCCAGACTCAGGAGACGTTCGAGAAGTTTTACCGCCTCCGAGGTCTTCCCCGCCTGATCATATATCAGGGCAAGATTGTACAGGGCACGGGACTGATCCGGAAACTTTAACAGCACATCCTTATAAATCCGCGTCGCTTGGTCAACCTTCCCTTGTCCCAGATAAATATGTGCCAGATTCAAGCGGGTGGGACGATGGTCCGGGTCGATCAGGAGAGCCTGTTGGTAGGCATTGATCTCTTCATCAATCAGGCCCTTAAAATTATAAATCAGGCCGATATTATAGTAGGCCCTCACGTATTTGGGGTCCCTGATGAGGACTTTCTTGAACTCTAGAAAAGCACGGTTGTACCTCCCGCTTCTCAGATAGGCAACCCCCAAATCGTTTCTGACCTTGAGGTCCCCTGGGTGCGCATTTAAATGTTCAACATAATGCTGCACGGCCTTGTCAAACTCCCCACGACCATCGGCCGCCAGCCCCCGTTGATGCAGGTTCGTGCTTGCACAACCCACCGAAAGAAAAATTGAAAAGACGATCAAAATAAATTTGATTTTTTTTCTACGCTTCACCGTGAACATTTTTCTTGATCCTTGTGTTTTCATTATTACCTTTTTCATCGGCTTTGTCGTACAATCTATCTTATGCGCGACGTCACTACTTTAACAGTTCCTCTTCCTGTTTCCGAGCACTTTCCATCATCTCTTCAGACCGCTCCATCAGTTTTTGAATCTTAGTGGTATGGTCGTGTATTGCCTGGTCATATAGACTAAGTTTCTCTTCGAGACTCTGGACCTGTTTGTCAATTGATTGACCTTCAAGCCCTCTTGGAAAGCCTTGAAAGTGGGAAAAAGTCTGCTTGATTTGGAGTTCTTTCTGGAGGAGATTTCGTTCGTCAAGAAGTTCATTCTTATTCTTCTCAAGGGACTCGGCATCGTTCTTCAGGAGTATGGCAATCTCTTTTTGTTTGGAGAATGAGATCCCTTCTGTATCAGGAAGTTCTACTTCCGAGAGAACAGAGATACGAGGAGACCGGCGCTTCAGGAGTCTTTGACGTTCCTCCATATGAGAGAGCGCCTCACTGTGTACCTGATCTGCAAGAGGAGTATCACCCTTTAGCATCGCATTTTCTCCCTCCACGAGAAGACGTTTGATCTCCTCCCCAAGCAGGTCGTAGAGAACTGCCACCTTCTCTTTTCTGTCAGTATTGAGTTTTAGTTCTAATTTTTTAAGATCCCTACGCTCTAAAAGAACCTCTCTTAAACTTGAAAGAAGCCGCTCCATACGAACCTGATCGATCATTCCGAATCGCCCCTTTGACTTGAGCGCCCGAACCTCATGCGAAACTTCTTCGGAACGACGGGCTAACTGATCCATATTATCCCCGGCCTCCAGAATAGACTGGTCGATTCTCCAGACTTCATTACCGAGAACCTTCGCACGATCTGCCGCCAACGAATTGCCACAATCAAACGACAACAGGATCAACAACAGTACGAAAGTAAAAAGTAATTTCATCGGTTTTTGGGTCAATAGGTCCATATTTTCCATTCGTTATCTGATTTACTCCCTGCCCGCACCCCGATATTCGAGAATTGAGCAGATGCATGCTTCATAACCAGATTACTGAATGCAATATGTGGACCGTAATTTTATTGTGATTTTACAGTGTTTTTCAAGAGAAATCGCTGAATTTCAATCACCAGGACAAATTTAATCATTGATTTTAGACAGGATACCACACCCCTCGCGCGCTTGGAACAGGTTCCTTTCTGCCATATAGACGGTTCATTTCATTTTAAATGAAAGTCATTGTTGCCCCTCCGAAAGGTGGGGGTTCAAAGATAACACCATATATCGTAAGTATAGTCACTGGGGATGTTTACTGACCATCCAGATTTCATCCCCTCTCCTTCCACCAAACCTGAGAAATATAAAAGAGGAAACATCACAAGGGACCAGGTAAAAAATACATAAAATTCTTCTCCTGCCGGAAATCCAGCAGGGAAAGACAATTTTAGACTAAATTCTTTCCTATTTACAGCTTTCCTGCTACGGGCCTTGTGAGCCAAAATCCACACTCTTCAGGAAACAAAAAGGCCCTCCTTCATATACGCAAGGAGGGCCTTTCTTAAAGAGTTCACTCGTATGAGGTCTTGAGAAACGTCACCACATAGCAGTGCGGTTTCTCAAAACTCAATAGGATAGCAACCTTCTGTTTTATTCTTTCACATCACCCAACAAAAGTGTGTGGATTGCGCTCACGATGCACTTCACCTTTAATCTCTATACTGCATAAATCCGTCATGACTGTCCACCTTTGGAAGGTACTTCCTGGGAATATTTTCAACCTGAGGGTCCCTCAGGGAGAGGACGAACACAGTCAATGCCGTCGCCTCTTCGTCGGTCAGATCCCAATCGGGCATAATGGTCGGAGATGTCCTGTCTCTGGGATTGGGGGCATCCGGATTTCCGGGAACAATCTTTCGAGGATTTTTAAAGTGCTCCCATTCCCACACCCGGGTAATATGATCTTCCGATTCCAGGCGCGAGAAATCATGCACGAGAGAAAAAGCAAGCTCGGTCTTGCTGCCGAGACTTGAAATATCCGGGGCCGCTGTCGGATCGGTGCCGAACTGCCGGATGGCATGGCAGGCACCGCAACCGAGTTCATAGGCCAATTGCTTCCCCTTCATCAAAACATCGGCTTCCGGCCAATAAAGATCCCGGGAGTAGAGTTCGTAGTGACATTTTGTACAGGCGGCCTGGACATAAGGGCCTGACAACAATTGCCGATCGAGATGGCGGACGACACCGTGCGTCGCCGCGACCGTCACGGCCTGGCCGTCTCCCTCATGACAGATTGTACAGCCAAATTTCTCAAAAGGATGCTTTGAAATAAATCCCTCGTCCTTGAAACTGGGATGCGTGGTATAAGGCTGTGGCTCATTCTCAAAGGCTGGATTCGCAATCCCGGCATGACAGGTGACACAGCGATCCGGCCTGTTCAGATGCTTATCCCAGATTTGATTCACACGAAGCGGCGATGCCGCGAGTTTCGGGTCATCCATCTTCTCTGCAAGCATTTCATAATAGGTGGCCTGATACGTTTTCCACTCAGCGCTATATTCCCTGTAGACAAACATTCCCAACTCAAGGAAGATGATTACGCTAAGCGCGGCAAACAGTATGTGCTTTTTCATAGTTAATCCAGTATCTTAAGAAAAAGACGGGGTGAACGTCATAAATAGTAAAACCCCAATCCAATGATTTAATCTCACGATGCTACTTATTTATCTTTCTTAAATGATCTCTCAAGCAAAACCGCAATACCGACGAAGAAGCCTGTAAGAACAAGTGTCCCGACTCCGATGAATATTCCTATTCCCAATCGGTAGGGGTATGCCCATAAATCATCCATTTTCCGCTCCAGCTTACGTTAAATCTTAAACCAGGGGGTTACCAGCACATATTTAATATCGGCCAGTAATCTCAAAAATATTTTCAGGGGAACGCCCATCATCGAAAGGAACAAAAACATCACAAGGTTATAGCGAACAAAACCGAGCCTTCTGTAAAAATTTCTCAGAAAAAGAAAGGGAAGCGAAAACCCGATCGCGTAATATCCAAGGAAAAAAGCCCATGTGATCAGATTTGCCATTGTGACCGCATAACGTCCCAAGGTCACGAGGGGCGACTCACTTAATCCCAATACACTGGTCAGAATAACCTCAAGGTCAACCAGCTTCACAGCGCCAGCCGGTTGATGCATATGGGGATCGTCCCAAGGCCAATACCAGGACCAATCCAGTCCTCGGAACCAGACGCCGACAATAATCAGGATGTACCAGAGCGCCAGGCCAAAGCTGAAACCCATAATCGAGAACTTGCGTTCTGAGAAGGTATAGTAGCCCTTCCCCTTGGGGTTTGGATCAATGTAAGGGATAAGGACAAGCCCGATGATAATCATCGTGGGTAAGACCACCCCAGCGAGCCATGGATCAAAATAGACCAGTAACTCCTGTAATCCCAGGAAATACCAGGGTGCCTTGGTCGGATTTGGCGTTGTATCCGCGCTCGCCAACTCCTCCAGGGGTGCAGGGGAGATGAGCGATAGAAAAAGGATGAGTGCAACCCCGAACAGGATACAAATCAGTTCGATATAAACCAGATGGGGCCAGACCAGTACCGTGTCTTCAGGCGCCATCGACCCTTTGGAGCTCTTCTTCAACAGTGCGGCAAACCTGCCGGGTTTATCCGGGGCCTTTGCAAGTGCCTTTGATTGAACCGCCCCGGGATTTGATTCTTCTTCTGCCATAGGATCTTCTCAGTTAGGTATATCGATTAAAGGGGGCCTGAAAAACCATCTTTCCGTATCCGCCAAAAATGAACTGCGATGAATAACGCAGTAACCAATGGCAATGCAAGACAGTGCAGGACATAGAACCTAAGGAGCGCGCTCTGACCGACCACCGTTCCTCCGAGAAGAACAAACGCGACATCATTACTTGAGGTCATCCCCAACTCAGGGCCAAACGGCCCGGAACTCCCAAGCATCGGGGAGGCCTCCGCCATCTTGGCCCCAACCGTGACCGCCCAAAGGGCCAACTGATCCCACGGAAGGAGGTAGCCTGTCCAGCTCAATACCAGTGTGATCGCCAAAAGAATGACGCCTACCACCCAATTAAACTCCCTGGGCGGTTTGTACGAACCGGTCATAAAAACACGGGTCATATGCATCCAGACAGAAAAGACCATCGCGTGTGCCGACCAGCGGTGAACCGCCCGGAACAGGCTCCCGAAGTAGATCACCGTGCCTAAATCTTTCATATTGGAGTAGGCTTGACGCGTATCCGGGACATAATAGAACATGAGAAATACGCCAGAAATCGCCAGGAGGATGAAAAACAGGAAGGTCAAACCACCCAGACACCAGGTAAATTTGATCTTAAGGGCACCTCGTCGAACCCTGACAGGATGGAGATGGAGAATGACATTACTGAACATGACCAAGGCACGGTTACCGTCCGTACTTGGGAAACCATGCCTGAATATTGACTTCCAGACCTGCGTTGTTCTGGCAACCGCTAAAACCCGCTCAAGCAACTTCAACATGAGACCTTTATCTCCTCCACAACAATACCTTTAGGACTAAACCTTTAGAAAGTAGGGTTCCACCTCACGACTCATCTCTTCAACCATCAGGCCTTCCTCTGTTCCTTTTGGATCAGGATCCTGCCGCGTACTAAAATCAACGATGATCTGTCCATCAACCGGATCAATCGAAATGGCCGCCCGCCATAAAGTTCTTGGTGCCGGGCCTCCGACCACATTTCCGCGGGTATCATAGATGCTGCCATGACAGGGACATCGAAAGAGCTTCTGATCCCCGAACCAGTTCGGCGTACACCCCAAGTGCCGACAAATCGACACGAGAACATAGATCCCACGCTCATTTCGAACGACCCAAATCTGGCGCTCTTTTTTTAATTTTGTGTCAACACCGACCCCGTAAACTTCCGGTCTTCCGATCTTAAAAATGGTGGGTGGCTCATAGAGTACACTTGGAACCATAAACCGAAGGGCTCCGGCGCCGATACCTCCAAGTGACGCCAAAATGCCACCCCACCCGACGCCCAAGCTCATCATGGTGATGAATTTCCTTCGGCTGACCTCCTCGGTCGATTCTTCTTTTTTTTCACCCGGCTTCATGTTTTAAATCCTCCGAACACCTACACACAAAAGAAAAAGGGTTCTTTAAAGCACTCTGCGCTTACTTGGCGAGAAACACCTGTTTGTACGTTCTTGCCAAGATTACAATTATTTTCTTTTGCGAATCTTATCTTTCTTTCTTCTCTTTTGCCTTGGCTTCTTTTTTTTAAATGCCCGCAAATATACAAGGGCACTTAGGATAAGAGCGACTCCGCCGCTCCAGTAGATCCACTCAGAAGTATCCTTGCTCGCCGCGCCAAAATTGACAGGCTCACTGCGTCGATCCGTAAACCGATCGTCAGGGTCAAACTGAACCATTATTTTTCGAACAACATCGCCGACCGAAACAAAAATCTCATCCCCAATGTTGTCATTATGAAGGTGAAACATAACCTCATAATATCCACGAGGATCTGATTTTTTCTCTTTCTTGACCCCGCCTTTATGTTCCAGTATGACGAGGGAACCGGAGAGCGGCTTTCCTGCCGCATCCCGGACATAACCCGATATCGTGAATCGATGATCCGCCTCATGCGTTGCCAAGGCAGAACCTGAAAATCCGAGGGTAAAAAGGAGGGAACAGATAATTCCGAGGGTCCCGATATAAATGAAATCTCTCTGGATTTCCCCAATCCAGGACTCCCCCGAAATCGCTATCCCCAACAAAGATTAAAAAGTCCCGCATTGTAAAACGCTGCGCTTATAATGTCAACGCCCCACCCCGCTTTAAACTACCGGATTTCGGAATTTTCACCCTATCCCTTCCCGGATTTTTTATAATTCTTCTTCAACCATTTGACGAGAACAAACTGGATACCGAATACAAAGACCACAACGACCGGCGGGTAAAAATAGATCGTTTTATCAATTTCGGGTTCCATAAAAATAAAATACCACGGGGTAATGGACCGTCTTGAATCAGTCTCCCCATTCGTTCCGTCCATCGCAAAAAAAGCAATCGGATAAAACACGCCAACTTCAAATTGTATATCTTTTTCCTTGTCCGCAGTCTGCAATGCGCGCTTCATCACAACACGATATTGTCCATCCTTAAATACGCCTTGACCGGAAATATCCAATCCTTCCTGTGCCACCTCACTATTATTCCATACCCCGTTTGCATTCGTCTCGACGAGTCGATCCCCTTCCGAGACCCAGTTCCATAGATTCACGCCCAGTTTTTCATCCCCCATGATAAAATAGGGCTTTTTAACCCCACCCGGCTGGAGATGCTCAGGAAACTGTATTGCAACCTGATCTGTATAAGTAGTAATTTTCGCACCTGCCTTACTTGCCTTGCTTTTACTCCGATCATCCCACTTCAACATAAATCCAATTTCGGTCTCGTTAAAAAGTGATTTCACCGTAATGTCGGTTACTGTCGGTTTAAAGAGCCGCGTCTTAAATGAAATCTGCCCCATCATCGGAAACCAGTTTTCCTCTGTTTCCTCCCACAGCGGATCGTTCGGATCCGTTGGGATTGCCCCCTCAATAAGTCGTGCCTTGATCAGTGATCCTCCTTCGGGCTTCTTATCGGGTGAAAGCGATCGGACAAAATTTGCCAAATCCCAGCTCTTTTCATTGTCGAGTTTCGCCGCAAATGAAGGCATCGGGGTTCCATTAATCCCGGTGTTGACCCGCATATAGATATCTTTCGCCTCACCACCTCCCCGAAACAGCCAGTTCTTATTCAGATTCCTGGGGTAGACCGGATCACCGCGGTGGTTTTTCAAAAAGAGTGCTGTGGGTCCATCACCCCGGCCTTCTGCTCCATGGCAAATAGTACAACCCAATGAAGTAAATTGCTTCTTCCCTCTATCAATACTCTCCGCACTAGAAGGGATGAGCTCACCCACCGTAACAACGTGCGGCGCCTCTGTCTGCTCGTCCCATTTCGTTGAAAAGGTCTTGATGTACTTGATGACCTGCCTTCGCTTCTTTTCATTTAAAATATCTGCCCAATCGGGCATTCCCGTACCCGGGAGTCCATGCGTGACCACTTTAAAAAGATCGTCATCTGTCGGCATATCCCCCCGCGGAGTCGTTCGATACTTGAACTCCCCTTTTTTAAAACTTCTTGGCTTCGGCTGAAAGAGGTCTGCGGCAGGTCCATCTCCATCGCCCTCAATCCCGTGACAGGAAATACATCGTTTTTCGTAAATCTTCTTCCCGGCAGCCATATCATCCCCAGGAAGATCTTCCTCCTCAGCAGACTGAGAGGCAGATCCATCCTCCTCGTCCGCGTAGACGAAGTCTCCCAAACCCAGCCCAAACGTAACCAGTAGCAAGAAAATATATCCTGTTCTTTTTATTAACAGATTACTCATCTGCCTCTAACTCCCAGGTTCTTGGTTTCCATCCGGTATAATCATACAAAAACATAATGACCTTCCATCGTTCCTCTTCTGATAAAATCAATTCCCATCTCGGCATTGCAGAATCCCAGGGGGTTGCCTCTTCAGGAAGCCCAATTCCTCCCGTCTTGACCCGCCAGAAGACAAAAGATTCCATCAGCATGGAGATCGTGGTTGGATCTGCAAAATTGGCGGGTTTAACATTCAAGGCATGGGCAAAGAAACCCTTTCCATCCAGTTTGTCGCCATGACAGAAAACACAATTACGATAAAAAACCTCTCTCCCCTCCTGGACATACTTCTCATGATTTGCTTCATCCTCCCTATAAGGATTCACGAAGCCTGCAGCCGACCCCGGAGGCGCAGGATGAATGACACGCTGCGGAAAGGGAGGCTCAAAATTAGGTTTCACACTCTCATAGGTACGAAAACCAAAAAACAGGGGGATCATGATCAAAACAGCAACCCGGCTCATCTTCCGACCCGGTTTATCCTCTTCATCACCTCGAATAAACTCGGTAATGGGGATATAAAAACTCCCGAAGTCATCTTCATAGATGGACACATAGAGCAAGATTGAGATGGTGACCAGTATCATATACATTGCAATGACACTGGATGGAAGCGGACTTGTAAACATCGGAATACCGACCTTGATGAAAAGGTAGATTGTAAATTCAAGCGTTGCGGCTTTAGCGATCAGTGGCATTTTCATTCCTATACCCCCTCGTCCTCAGCATTACGATCTTCTTCATCCGGAACGTCATTTTCTGCTGATGCCGATTTGAGCGTGCTTATATAAAGTGAAATCGCAAAAGCATCCTCGTCGTTTAAGTCTAAGTTGGCCATTCTTGTTTTCGGCTTGAATGACTGGGGATTCAGTATCCAACGAAAGATAAATTGCGTCTGGAGCATAAACCCGGCCCCCGACAAATCAGGCCCTAACTCCCCACCTTCCCCATGAACCCTGTGACAGGCATTACATCCCACCTCAGCGTAGATCTCTTCCCCCAACACCACCTGCTCCTGAAAAGTATCTTCATCCGGAGCCAGGGCCTCAAGAAGATCATAAAACTTTTTTTCTCGAACCTTGGGATATCGTAAGCGTTTTTTCTCGAATAACGGTTCCTCAGAATCAGGCTTTGTGAAGGCAATTTCAATGGCCTCATTGGGATGAAGCGTCCGAACAAAGGCAACAAGCGACCAGAGCTCTTCCTCTGAAAAAACCTTTCCCCAAACCGGCATCCCCCCTGAGAGATCAACGCCGTAGCCACCAACCTGAAGCACCTCATAGATTTCGTCATTTGAGAGCTTGGCCATATAATCCTCATCGCCATCGGTCAAATCTCGAGGAACTGGGTCAAGATTGTTCGCATTGTATCCCTTCCCATCCCCATCCTCTCCATGACAGGCTGAGCAATAGCGACTAAAGATTTTATGCCCTTTGGCGACATGTTCATCCTCACAACCCGCCAAGACGAGCATAAAAACCATTAAGAAGAAGACAATTATCCTGTTTTTCTTATGCTCAATTCGCAATCTATTCTTCACCTATTCTTGAATTCGCCACAATAAAATGTTTATTTTTTTCTGATGATTCCCCATGAATCATTGCCAACTCTTCCGAGGCTTCCTCAGATTCTTCCTCAATCAATTCCGCAGGCTCCACCTCAGGGATCACATCGTGCATTTCCAATGCCGGGCCATCTGCCAACCAAGCCAAATCCTCAGGCGTCACTGTTACTTTTCCGCCATTGCTCTGAACAAAGGCAATTATAGTAATAAGTTCCTCTTCTGTGAGCCCAATGGGCGGTTTATTGATGGCAGGCATTTGCGCTGAGAAACTCACCGGAAGTGCTGTAGTGAAGTCCAGTTTTACATAGGCATCGGGTTTTGTCAGCGTCTCATAGATAAATTCGCGTGTTAGTCGCGCCCCCACGCCCGACAAATTAGGACAGCGTCCCGCGCCCGCCCCGATTGCATGACAAAGGGCGCACTGTCCCTTGCTGTAGAAAATATCCTGACCAATTTGAACCATATCTGCCTTGGTTTTGATCTTTGTAAGATCCAACCCCTTCTTTTCAGGAGGGAACCCGATCTTTTGCGGGACCTGATAGCCAACATAGCTGTATGCAAACAAAAACAGGCCCACAACAAGTGATACCTTTGTAATAACATACTTTCCACCCCCCTGTGGAATACTTGGGCGCTCTTTAGGTCTATCGCTGAAGAGCTCGGTAAACCACATAAAGACTGGGGCCAGAAAAAAGTATCGTGTTGAAAAGCGATTATGGCGAATTGTATGCGAGGTCCAAAAGACAATGCCGACCAATATGCAGAAGATCGCGGTGGACAAGACAAAAAGGAAGGAAGCAAGCCCGAGTGTCGGCGTATAGGCATATGGAGAGGTATCTTCCAATACGCCGTAGATATGCCAATGGACCCGCGAAGCGGAGCGGGCATAGCCCATCAGGGCCATGGTCAACACCACAAAAACGGCATTGATCACCAAGGCATATTGAGAGCGCGCCGGCATTACCCCCCACTTCATCTTATGGGTCAGCTTTGCAGACTTCAATGAGAGTGCGGTGAGGGGCGTAATTGTAAAAAGACAAAAGAGCACCGCCAGGACCTGGGCTACCGAAAGGACATTCACGCGATAAACAGAGGGAACAAAATAACCATAAACCCCCAACCAGATAATGACAATCACTGCCGAGGTGAGGAGAAGAACTGTGAAAATATTTGCCCATTTCCCCCACTTTACGGTAATGACCTTATCGGCTCGCCAGTAGAGCAGAAAACAGACGAAGGTTGTTAGAATCATTAGATTGACAACCGTTAACTTTGCCGACATCACGCCAAAGACACCCAGTAAAGGATGATGTGCCCCCCCCATCGCCCTGGCTTCCGAGACACTGGCCACAAGAGAATGCGGTGTGAGCCAGACAGAAAAAGAAGCCACCAGTACAACCAGCATAATGATGATCGGCTTCTTGTATTTCGGCGCAGAATGCGTTCGATAGGCAATCCCCTGCCAGAAATAATAATTTGACCCGACAAAAAGAACACCGATCAGCACCGCCTGGAGGATGAATAGCCAGGACAAGATCCCTCCCATGAGCGTAATTCCCATTTGCTGGTTGTATTCATAGACTTCCCGCATCAGAAAATAACCCGCAAAAGGCATCGGAAGAAGGCCGAAGACGCCGATAAAATTCCCGATATAACCCATCCAGTCGTAATGCTCCCGCTCTTCCTGAGTCTTTGCGCCCAGATAAGCCACGCCCGCATAGGCCCCGCAGACAAATCCACCCAGGATCAGGTTCCCCACCACCCGGTGGATGATCACCGGAAGCCAGGTCGGGTTGTTGATTGCGGTCCAGGCCTTCGCCCAGGGACCCAAATCCGGATTCAGAACGACCGGACTGGCCTGAAAAGAAAGAAATCCGCTTGGCAGAATGACAAGCAATAGCCCCGCAATATTAAGCATGACCCCCCAGAAAAGATGAAGGCCTTTTCTGTTTTGCCACTTCTCCCAACGGTCCCAGTAGACATACACCGAAAGGGTCTCGTATAAGAAAAGGAAAACATAGACAAAATAGGTGGGCTTAAAAATATCTGCCATGGCCGTCATGAGGGTAGGGTAGAAGACGAGCAGCGAAAAAAGAAAGAGAATCCCGACCATGGCCGTCGTCGCAAAACAGGCAACAATCAAATCCATAAACTCCAGGGCCAGGCGATCGTAGCGTTTCTCCTTTGTCATGATGCCGATCACCTCGATGGTGATAATAAACATCGGCACACCCAAGACAAAGGCCCCGAACAGGATATGGACCTGGGACAACACCCAGATAAGGTTTCGACTGCCAATGCCTGGAATATCCCGATAAACAGATTCGACGGTCTCGGCAAAGAGAGCGGTGGCCGGGATGAAGAGCAGAATCATGAAAAGAAGACTTCCCCATAGAATGGGTTGTTTAATCCCTTTTTTTACATTCATGACATCCTCGCTTTTGGACACATTTGAAGATCCTCAAAATTGTTTATCTTCGAAGGGGGTTGACCACGGATTGGTTAACCACTTCAGCCCCTTCGTCGCATAATACTCAAAGGTTAAATATCTTGGAATTTTGAGATGGAACCAGCCAAATTTCAACCCGCAATACATGACAACACTGCCGAGAATAACGGCCTGGGTCGTCCCAACAAGATTATGCAAAACATCGGAAAACGTCCCCGCCCTGGGGTAAAGAATCGCCAAGCCGGAAGTTTGTGTCTTGATATCGTACAAGAGTTGATAGGCATGAGAATTCGGGTCAAAACCGAAAGAGGCCAAGGCAGGGCCGATCGTACTTTCCAGAAGGAAATTCGGGAATACCCCGATCAATACAATTGCCGCAGCCAGGAGCCCGAGAGAGATCTTCATTGACATGGGTTCTGACTCTACATTGTCATATTCCTTGGGACGCTTCCCAAGCATTGTCAACTTAAAGAACTTCATGTTTGACGCGAAGGTGCCAGCCGCTGTGATAATAAACATCACCTCAGCAAATTTAAGGTAAGGGTCATGACTGTGTTCATAGGCCTCTAAAATTGCGTGATGGATGATGGTCTTGCTGGCAAAGCCGTTAAAGAATGGGATGCCGGAGATTCCACAGGCGCCAATAAACAGAAAGACCGCCCCCAGGGGCATATTTCGCCACAAGCCCCCATACTTATACATGTCCTGCTTGTGAAGCCTGAAATAGACTGCCCCACCTCCCAGCAGAAGCGCAACCTTGAAGAGGGCATGGTTTACAATGTGGTAGAGAGCGCCTGCAACCCCCATCGCTCCGTCTCGACCAAGATAAGCCGCACACCCGATCCCCATCATAATGTAGCCCATCTGGCTGACACTATGCAAGGCAAGCATCCTCTTATAATCAGCAGTAATCAGGGCGGATATCACGGCGGTGAACATTGTTATCACCCCGACAAATATCATCACATATCCGATGTTGCTCAAGGTAAGCCATTCTGAAATCAAATCCCCCTGGGGCAGGAAAAGAAGATTGACCGTCAGGAATATCCCATAGGCCCCGGCCTTGATCATGGCCCCCGAGAGGAGCGCGTGTCCTGGCGAAGGGGCAACCGGATGGGCCTCTGCTAGCCAGAAATGCTCAATAAAGAGACCGGCCTTCCCGCCAAATCCAACAACCATCAAAGCCGCAATCTGAAATTTAACCCCACTGCCCATTAACTGAGAAACCTCTGCCGAGACCGATTCGATCACCAAGGTTCCAGTGTAGCTGTTTAAGAGAACAAGTCCCGACAGCAAGGCAAGGCTGGTGGCGACCCCGACATAAAAATAGAGGTTCGCTCCTCTGATGGCAGGGACATCCTCCCTGTGGGCGATTAAAGGATAAGGAAGAATCAGGAGTCCTTCAAAAAAGATAAAAAGTGTAATAAAGTCGCCGGCGATCAAGACCCCGAGATTGGCGCTCAGCGTAAGGAGAGAGAAGAAGTCAAAACGAAGTCGGCGTCCCGGCTTACTGTCCTGAGCCTGGGTCATATCTGAGATGGCAAAAATATGAGCAACAATCCAAAGAAATGAGGTCACGAGAGCAATAATCAATCCCGCCGGACGAACCCTAAGGCTCATGTCCATACCGGGGATCCAGGTAAACGGAAACTCCACCCCTCCCGAAACAGCTCCCTTGTGAAGACTTAGAAGCAGCACAAAGGGAATGATGGTTGCTCCGAGGCAAATCCAATTTCTATAGTTGTCGTTCTTCGGCCGGATCAGCAAGGTAAACGCGGCAAGAACGGGAACCAGTATGACTAAAAACGGGACGATGGATGTCTCCAACTATCTGCTCCTCATGGGTGTGCAGCCTGAACCAAGCATGCGATTATTTTCAACATCCCAAAGGATTCCGGAACAAAAGAAAGGCTTACGGGACCCAAACGACAAACAGTCCGAAATAAAGTGACTCTCTAAAAATTGGATCATACTCATTGCAACATGACCCCAACAAACTGCAATACCACTTCAGGAAATATCCCCAGGAGCAACGAAACCACTGCGGTGATGCACAGTGGGACAACAACAAACAAGGGCGATTCCTGAATATCAAACATTTTGGTTTCTTTTTGAATATCCGCAGCTGCAGCACCCACACTCTGCGGCATCAGAACGGGTCCTGACTGCGGGACCAGAACATCATCCCCCTTACCTTCATCCTCTTGATGCCTAAAAAAACTATTCATCACAATCGGGACAAAGTAGAAGGCATTTAAGAGCGCACTTGTTGCCAGGACCATTAGTGCCCAGAACTCTTTTGCCTCTGTGGCACCGACCATCAGGTACCATTTGCTCACAAATCCACCCGCAGGGGGGATGCCAACCATACTGAGCGTTGCAAGCGCAAACGCAGCCATCGTCCAGGGCATCTTCCGGGCAATGCCGTGCATTTGAGAAACATGTGTCTTTTTCGTCGCCACATAAATCGAACCCGCGCAGAAGAAAAGAGTAATTTTTGCAAAGGCATGCATAGCGATATGCATAATACCGCCGGATAAACCGCTGGGGGTCAGGAGCGCTCCCCCAAGGACCATGTAGGAGAGTTGGCTCACAGTAGAATAGGCAATTCGCTCTTTCAAGTTATCCGCCCTCATACAATAGATTGAGGCCATGATGATTGTAATGGACGCGATCACTGCGGTAATCTCCCCTAAACTCCACGACCCGATATGCAGCAACCGGACTAAATCGATGCCAAAAATATTGATGATCACGCGTAAAACACAAAACGCTCCTGTATTCACAACCGCAACAGCGTGAAGCAAGGCACTAACCGGTGTGGGCGCCACCATGGAAGCCGGCAGCCAGGAGTGAAGAGGCATGAAGGCCACCTTTCCAATGCCGGCCAGGAAACAAATATAGATCCCCACCAACAAAGCCTTGTCGGCCTCAGGTGGGATGATGCCGTTTGCTGTAAAATCAACCGAACCGGCAAAATAGTAGACTCCCAGAATGGCCGGGATCAGAAAGACCTTCGAGGTCCCCAAAAGATAGGCCAGGTATTTATTCCCTTTTTCCCAGGCATCTTCGGTTTCATGGTGAGCAACCAGGGGATAGGTGAAGAAGGTAATCAATTCGTAAAAGAGGAAGAGAGTGAACCAGTTGTTCGAAAAAGCCGCCCCTAATGTAGCAAAGAGGGTCACCGCAAAACAGTAATAGAAGCGAGTTTGCGAACGTTCATTGAGGCTTCGCATATAGCCGATGGAATAAAATGAGGTGAGAACCCAGGTCACGGAGGCAACGAGTCCGAAAATAAGCCCCAGGCCGTCAACCCGAAATCCAATTGGAACGCTCGGCCAGAAACCCCAGACCACATAGTGAAGCGTATTCCCCTCAAGAATCGGAGAAATCATAGTGAGAACGGCAAACAACATCAGAAAGGACGTTACCAGCGTACACCCGTCCCTGAGGTTCTGCTTTTTCCGGGCCAGAATAATCGCCACAGATCCGATCAAAGGGATCATCACAGCAATAAAGGGTTTAATTGACTCTATTTCCATGGTTCGTCTTATCTTCCCGGATTAAAATTCACTAAGAAAATGCTTTCACCCCCTCGAAGGAAGGCCAGACCCTGCATCAAGCGATTACTTCTCAAACGTATGCTCAATCTCTTTATGGTCATGAACAGCCGGCTTATTTCCGTGCGACCAGGTGTGTTCGTAGGCGACGGTCTTCCAGATTTCCTCATCAGTAAGCTCTTTTTTCCATGCCGGCATCGCTGTCTTCTTGACACCCTCAGCTATCCTCCAGAACCAATAGGACTCAGAAAAGCGGTTCATCCTCTTTCCAACGCGAAAATCGCGTGCACCCCTTTTTTTCGGGCGATCTTTCTTCTTGTTAATGGCATGACATGTCGCACAACCGTCTTTCGCGACCTTCTTCTTTCTCTTATAGATATACTCTATTCGGTGCGTCTCAAAAATCTTTTTTCCCTCAGCAATAATCTTTGCATCCGTCCACCAACCGCTTGGCATCTTCTTGCTTGCATAGGCCTTCGGGACCGGCTTTAAGGGCTTATCGTCATCGTCTTTTTTGGCAAAAGCTGATCCTTGATCCAAGATCAAACCAACCACTAACACAGCAACAAACAGAACAAGAGTCTTCCTCGCCATCATCCTCCCTTTCTAAAGAGATTTATACCCTTACCTTCTTTTCAAAACAGCTCCGGATGAAGATTATTCCGGGTCGGCAGAAGAGGGGTTCGGGTTACGATCTTCCCTCAACAGCGCACTATTAAATGAATCGATCCTGTGACATCCTTTACAGTTTTTTGATGCGACAATCTTTTTCCCTTTTGCAAGCAATTCCGCACTTGCCGGAGTCCTGCCAGCAACGGTTGCCGTCCTGGGGGATTCGTCACTGAAACTATAGAGATACGCCAAAATCGCGCGAACCTCCTTGTCCGGCATACGAAAATTCGGCATCGGGGTATCCGGGCGGATGGCCTGAGGATGCTTAATCCAATAGAACAACCATTCAGGCTGTATCCGCTTCATCGCATCAGACAAGACCGGGCCGACCACGCCTCCCTCACCGTCAGAGGTCTTTTTATGGCAGCCATCGCAGGCATACTCATCTGTATAGAGGAACTCTCCCTCTTCTATCTCTGCCGGTTCGGACGAATCCCACCCGCGCAAGACATTCGGCGAAATGCCTTCATCTTTCAGCGTCATCATGTACGCGACAACAGCTGCAAGCTCCTCGTCCGAGAAGAAAAAGTTCGGCATCTTTGCCTTTGTGAGAGGCATAAAACCAATTGGACGAATCCGGTCCGGTTTTTTAAGGAATTCGGTCAACCACTCTGGCTTCAACTTACTTCCCTCGTGACCAATGTTCGGGGCAATCGGAGTGAGCAGATTGGTCTCTTTCGCATGGCATACAGCACACTCTCCCTTGCCCTTTTTCCCAAGATCAGGAAGACGGATGGGCTTGACCTCCCCTCTCCCCTTCTCTTCCGATAAAGTTCGTATATACGCAACCAGACTGTGCATCTGATTCTCCGTAAATACACCTCCCCAGGGGGGCATGTAGTAGGAGATATCCACGGCAGCACCGCCCCCGTCAATCACCTCATAAATCTCCCCATCATCATATTTATCGAACTCCGGCGTGGTTAGATCGGTCGGATGAACATCACCCAAGTGGTCTGCATTGATGCCATTTCCTTTCCCGGAATTTCCATGGCATACAGCACAGTAGTGGCGATAGAGGTGCTTCCCTATGGTTGGATTAATTTTTGATTCAGACTCGAGTGCTCTGGCTGAAGGCACAGCAAATGCCAAAGACATCCCGAAAAAAACAAGAGAAGTGGCCATCAACAAGGATGGCACCATACAGTTCTTTCCTTTTCTGTCCTGCAACCCTATTCCTCACCTAAAAAAGAGCTGATCCCCCCCCCTACTCCTCAGCCTTATGGCCCAAGAAGCAATCATGCGGGTTCATAACTAGTAACGAGTGAATTGGTGTTTGGCGTGGAAAGATATGACTGATGTACCCAAAATTACCGATTCAGAGAATATAAAAGTATCTTCAAATAAAACCCTCTCTCTAACAAGAAAAAAAGGTTAAAAAACTAATATTCTCCAATGATTTTTTGACTTATAGCATACGCTACAAACCTTGTCAACAGATTTTTGGGGATGGGCATTTGCTAAACTAGGCCCGGTTGAAAAAGACATGGATCAGACCAAGAAACAATCAGAATGGATGTCGGGCATCAAGGCTGATAGAAACCACCCTAATCTGCATGTCGGCAAATATTCGGTTTTCAATCGTTATAGGTTCCACCCGTGAAACCAGGTCATAAAATACTGAACCTTGTTCGAGGTTTCATTAATCTCCGGAAATTTCTCCTTGAGATAGCTCACCCCAACCCTAAACGGAGACTTCCTGAACTCCAACCCAACGGCATGACTATGAGTATTATAAAAACGCTTGTTCCGGTCACGAACCCGCCATCGGAATTCAACAAAGGTATTGAACGTAACCCCTCCCGGGAACACCACCCAATCAATCCCCTGATTGAGGTAACCCATCGAACCCGTACCAACCAAGCTGTCCTCATCATGAGAAAACCTTCCCCATGTCGAACCAGGTAAGCCTTTCACCGGATACATGAACCTCTGATTCAGTTCCCACCCGTAAAACAAGGTTGCAAAATACTGAACCTTATTTGATGTTTCATTAAGCTCCGGGAATCTCTCCCTGAGATAGTTCACCCCAAGCCTGAACGGAGACTTCCTAAACTCCAACCCAACGGCATGACTATAAACATTATAAAAACGCTTGTTTCGGTCACGAAACCGCCACCGGAACTCAGCAAAGGTATTGAACGTAACCCCTCCCGGCAACACCACCCAATCAACCCCCTGATTGAGGTAACCCATCGAACCCGTACCAACCAAGCTGTCCTCATCATGAGAAAACCTTCCCCATGTCGAACCAGGCAAGCTCTTAAATTCCAGAGCTTGCACCTCGAGAACAAAGGCAAATAATAAAGTGACTGAACAAAATATGCACCATCGTGTCATTCTTGGAATCGCTATTCCTCCCCTATCTGTCGGAAATTGCAATTCCTGGAAGCTTTACCCATTTTTTTTCTTTCCCGTAGAGGAAGTAGTCATCACCTTTTTTCACAAGTTTTCCCCGCTCGTTTTCAGTGACAAGATCGGTCTCCGGCAAGCTAAAGACGACCTCCCTTGATACCGACGATCCTGGCCGAAAGAACCCTTGCTCTAAAAAAGAAGCAAGAAGAAAAGAAATCGATAAATAGCTCGTCGGTTTCGATATGATTTCCTGACGAACTGATGTATCCTGAAAACTGCGTCCAATCAGTTTAATCCCCACTGGAACATTGGTTATGCGAGGCAATGGAAGATCCCGTAGACCTGATGCTTGGAGAGAATCGCCTTTTAGCCCGAGTCCATGCTCCGGGATAAATACCACCACAACATTTCGGCCTGATCTTGCGAGTAAATTGAAGAACCGCGTTAAATCAATAAAGAGCTTTTCGACATTCTCTTTATAATTTTCCACGCGATCTCGCTTCCACCATTCCTTCTCTCCAATCCAATGAGCACCGTCATGCAAACTAACGCCATTATAGTAGACTGCAGCACGATCTGAGCCCGACTCCTGCCTCATTTTCCACCACTTCTCCAACACTGTATAATCACTGAAGAGAGGAGAGGAGTCAAAATTGTATGCTTGAATGGGAAGATCAGTTGACGTGATCGGCTCATCAAGGTGTCCATAGGATTTTACATTGGCAGCAACTCCGCGGTATAATCCGTCGTGGTTGAGAGTAAAATATGTCTGATATCCCAACCCACGGAAGACGTCAAATAGGTAACACTCCGCCGGAACATCATTATAATAAAGGTTGCCATGCTGAAGCTGCCCGCAATTCCCCCGCAAGAGTCGGATCGCGGAAGGAGTACTGTATGTGGTCACCGTGTTAAAGCTCGTAAAAAGGTAATCAAATTTCTCCAGGAAAGAGTGCTCTTCCAGTCCAACCACCTTTAAATCATCCCAACCCAAAGAACATATATGTAGAATGACGATATCAAAATCGGGTTGCCCTCCTTTCGATCTTTCAAAACGGACGACCCTCGACGATTCTGACCGGGAAAATGTGTCGATATACCGGTCCAGTTCATCTTTTGGTTGTCCGAATTCAAGTACCGGAACAATTAAGAGAAAGACAAAAACTACCGGAGTTAACTGTACACGCTGCCGCACCAAAAAACACATGCTCAAGATAGAGGCGATGATCATGATTTCCCATAGATTGAAGAACCCCGAAAGAAATTGAAATATGTATTCCTTGGACGGCAACCGCTCATCCATAAGGAAGAGGAATGACTCCTTGAACGTCGGGAGCCATGAATCATGCCACAAAAGCAGCACACCGAAAACAACAGCAAGGGAATTCTTTCCAATGCTTAGAGGTCTATAATACTTCTTCTCCTTCTGTACACGTATCATCAGAAATATCGCTAAAGTAAGATTCCAGATGAAACTTATCCGGATAAACCCCCTAAAATACAAGTACCCTTTTGTTATAAAGTAGAATGACCAAAGACCCATAAATAACGGCTACCTCCCTAAAAACTCTTCGGTTTCAGATGACCAGAAAAGATGAACTTCCTCCTTTTTCCCCATACGAACCAGACTTATCCCATTATTTTATTGGCAAAAAGTCGAGATCTTTACTTTCCAGGAAGCGAATACCGTAGAGAATCTCAGTCTCTTTAGTCTTCTTTGATCGAACAATCTCACCCAGGATACTAAATACCAACTTACCACCTTTATATATTTGTACGATTACCTCTGTCGATAAAGTTTCATCCGTTGCCAAATGCACAGAAAGGCCAGTCGTGCTGATATCCTCCATAACACCCTCAAATACCTGCTCTTCTACAACCAATTTACAAACCATCCTCTCCCGGATACGGGAAGAAAAACGATGAATGATTTGTTGTTTTAGTAAGGGAATAAACGTCGAGGCAGCCAAGTGCCGAAAAGAGCGCCAGGTATTCGAAGTTGATTGATGAACCTCTTCCCAACTCGACGGGGAACTAAACATCTGCCGGATCAGACTTTGATGTTGCGTTTCAGAAACGTTCACAAAACCAACACAAATTTTGGAGACCCCCGAAGACAAAAGGTCGTTACGAACCGTCTTCCCTGTAATCTTAGTCAATTCTCCGAAATCGCTCCTCAAATGGACCACGACCTGTTCGGGGAGTGAAACGGGCCGGTCAACGATCATGGAGAGACCGGTCTCGCTCAAATCAGATGTTGTTCCTTTGAATGTCCTGGTGGAATACATCAATTCGCAGGATATCCGCCTGGGAAGCCGAGGCACTCGGCGTTTCTGTAGAGATCCTCGTGCAACAACAATAGCAGACCCAACAATCATAATATTATAGGCCGTCCAGACGAGGCTCCATAGAGTCACATTAGTATTGAGACTGTGAAACCAAAGTTGAAATACCCCCACTACAAGACCAACCGTTAGGAGAAACGACAGGAAAATATGAGGCATGACATAAGACCAGTCTAACTGGGGTTTCTCGACCCGTAACCCTTTTGGGGTAACATTAAAAACACTCTTCTTAGCGCTGAATATTGTTTCAATCGAGGTCCAACTAATGAAAAAACACATCACAGTCTCGTAAATATCCCCCCAAAAGGGGTTACGGAAGTTCTTACTTATTACATTGGAAGTCATCATCGATGCCACGTAGTAAGGGAAAAAATAGCTCAGCAGCATCGGCAAAGGGGCAATCAAAGGTGGAATGCCCAACAAAAGAAGAGAAAGAGGTGCAATCAAATACATTATCCTGGAAAACCCGTGGAGAAAAAAGAAGATTGAAGCAAAATAATTGATCCGCTGCATAAGGGTCAGTCCCCGTTTCCAGAGGGGGTTGTCCATAAGAGATACCTGAATACCCCCGCGGGTCCATCGCTGTCGTTGCTTAAGATAGTCTCGATAGCTCTCGGGTGACAATCCGGCGGCTAGGATCTTGTTCAGATAGACAGACCGGTAGCCTTTCGAATGAAGAACCATGCTAGTATGAAGATCTTCCGTCATGGTCAACGATTGGAAACCTTCGATCTCATCAAGCGCCGATCGGCGAAAGACACCCCCGGTTCCGGCGAAGAAACTTGAATTATAAGTATCCCGACCAGGCTGTATCACATAAAAAAAGAGATCTTGTTCGTTTACAATTTCACGTTCCAGCCTGAGATTCCGCTGAAAAGTGTCCGGATTATAAAAGTAATGAGGTGTCTGAACGAACGCAACCTTCTCGTCGTCGAAAAAACCGATCGTTTCTTTGACGAATGTCCTCACGGGAATGTGGTCACAATCCAGAACCACCACGTACTCTCCGGAAGATTGGCTTAAACCATGATTAAGATTTCCAGCCTTGGCATTTTTATTAGATGCACGGGTTACGTAGTTGCATCCTAAGCGCTCTGCAAGAGATTGAACTTCTTTACTCTGACCATCATCAAGGACATACACGTTTATTTTGTCGGAAGGGTAGTCCATGGACATACAACCAACCAGGGTCGGATACAAGATCTCTAGAGATTCATTATAAATAGTGATAAAGATGTCCACCGAGGGAAGGTCAGACTCCGCTTTCATAATAGGGACGCGATTTGTCGGTTTAGCGACTTGAATATAAAAAAGAACGGTTGCCAGAAAACCGTAAGCCTCAGCCAACAATAGGAGAAGACTTATCCCTAACCCCGTTCGGGTTTCAGTATTAAGCGTGTAAGTCCCTCTCCAATAGAAATACCGAAACCCCAAAATAATACCGAGTGCCCCGGTTGCCCATTTCGCACTGAATCGGAGCATTCGTATTCTCGGTAAAATAAGAACAAGTATCATAAATATTATTGATAGGGTGTAATCGGCCATCGATCCGATGAAAGGATTCATCTGGACTTCTGCAAGGATGGGAAGATTGGTTTTTACTTCAAAAAACCGAGAAATCTCATCCACGGACAGGCTTACTACTTGTGCAGGAGGAGAGTTGGCTATAAACACAGAAAGAATAGCCGAAAAAGAATAAAAAATAAAGAATTTGAGTAACTTATATAGATTCAACATATACGTCACACTATACCATAAAAGATCCTTTTTTTGGGGATTTTTCCCCCGTCACCGTCCAAATAACCGTCAAATTCCTTGCAAATAGGCTCGTCCTCCCATAAGATATGGCCAAACTCGGAGAAATAGGATGGTATCATTGTAAACTTCTCGATGGACGGTCATAGGAGATGTCTGATAGTAACCGTGATTTACAACAGATTCAGGCTCGCGATAAAACAAGCACTGAACAAAAGATGCGAGAAAAACTTCCGCAAGTTCTCACCATTGCCGGTTCCGATCCGAGCGGAGGGGCCGGAATTCAGGCGGATATCAAGACGATCCATGCCAATGGCGCCTATGCCCTGACCGTTCTGACATCAGTAACCGCCCAGAACACAGTGGAAGTAGCAAGCGCCCTCGACCTCCCCCTCAAAATCATTGAGGCTCAGGTGAAAGCAATTTTTGACGACTTCGATGTCGCTGCCGTCAAGACCGGCATGCTCTCTTCTAAGGGGATCGTGAAGCGGATCGCCCTTCTCTTAAGGAATCACAAGGCACGGAATTTGGTCATTGATCCCGTCATGATCTCCAAGAGCGGATACGCCCTTTTGAATCCGGAGGCCGTTCAAGTGATCAAGTCCGACCTTATCCCGCAAGCAATACTCGTGACACCGAACATTCATGAAGCGGAAACACTCACAGGAATGAAAATTAGAAAAGTCAGGGAGGCAGAAAAGGCAGCTCAGGCAATAATGAAACTTGGTTGTGGGGCCGTTTTGATCAAGGGAGGGCATCTCATGGAAGCACCTGGATGCGACGTTCTTTGTGATGGCAGAAAAACAACGCTCCTAGAGGGAGAATTTATCAAAACATCAAATACCCATGGGACCGGGTGTACCTACGCCTCGGCCATCGCAACCCATCTCGCACTGGGCAAACCCCTCATTGAGGCCGTCCGTGAGGCAAAGGCCTACATAACCGAGGCCATTCGTCATGGCCTTTCTCTCGGACATGGCCATGGTCCGACCGATCATTTCTATTTTTTAAAGCGCCCCGGTTCATGACCTCATAATCTCGCCCGCAGACCAACGCGCGGGTATATTCCCGGTGCCGGGAACCCGATGGCCTCTTCATAGTCCGTATCCAGTAGATTGTCTATCGCCAGAAAAATGTTCCAGGTGGGGCTCGCTGTCCAGGTCATCGCAAGATTGATCCGGGTATATTCCTCTAAATCTCGATCTCCTTTTGGAATATACGAATCCGGCACCTTGCCCACATGAAGTGCATCCGCATTCACAACAAGGGATGATGCTGGACGCCACCGAACTGTGATGCCTCCCCGCCACTTTGGGCGGTTCCGGAGCGTCTCCTCAACACCCTTGATGTCTGTCTTGAGATAGGTCAAATGGGATGAAAGCTCAAGGCTTCGTCCCGCCTTGAAGCGAATGGCCCCTTCGAGGCCTTCTGTCGTGATCTCTGAGCGGTTAACCAGTTTTGGCACGGGTTCTTCCTCGAAATCAATTGCATTTTTGAATTGGTTGGAGAAGTAGGTCACACTAGAATCAACCGTCTCTTCCCGCAGCGTTTGAATGACTTCGACTTCCAGGCCACGACTCTTTTCCGGAACCAGATTTTCACCTGTTGCGCTTGCTCCAACAATAGGGTGACCCAAGGCAAAGAAACTGGGCAATTTAAATCCTTCTCCCCAGCTTGCATGGAGTCGTGTGTTCGTAGATGGAAGATTGGAAGAGAACTCGAAGCGTGGACTCAGCTCTGAGTTGAAAGCTTCCGGAAAATCCAGCCTTACCCCGGTTTGCAGTAATAGCCCTTCTGAAAATCGGTGCTGGGCTTCAGCAGTGAGGCCCCAGAGATCACGTTCAAGATCAAAACTCGTTGGGACCGTCACGGGTCCAAAGGACAGGCTCCCCTGACTGGAACCGGCCTCTGATTCTGCTTCTATTCCCACGCTGAAACGTAACCCTTCAGCCACCAGGAATTGGTTCTGCAGGCTCACATCATAACGGCGGTATTGATTGTCAGAGATATTCGGAGGGATACCGTCCCGTACTTCTCCGTCAGCGACCCCTGGAGAGTCGATCTCTTCTTGTCGATCATAATACCCGACACGCAGGGTGGCCTCCCATCTTGAGAGCGGCGCAGTGGAAAATTCGGTCCCGGCTGTCAATTCCCGGACATCACGCGTATCAGCATCGCGAAACTCGGAGAAGACTGGCCCGCCACTATCGTCAGGGAAGGCCTCAAGATGGCTGTCAGCGTAGCGAAACACCGAGCGCAGATCAGTGTCGTCGGAGAGAAGTAGGGCAAAATTAACATGGAAGGTCTTGCTTGAAAAACCGCTTCCTTCCACAGGATCACCGGCATCAAGCGTGGAGCCGCTCAGGGAATAATCAACCCGGTTCGACCTTCCCCGCATCTCAAGCAGGGTGCGATAGGAACCAAAGCGCCCCCCGGAGACTGTAAAGCTATTGAGCGGCCCAGAACCGCCGCGATGTATAATAATATTGATCACACCCGCCATGGCATCAGATCCGTACACCGAAGAGAGCGGACCCCGGACGATTTCGATCCGTTCGATACTGTCCACATTGAGCGTTGAAAAATCAAAAGAACCGCCACGGCTATTGGTCGGGTCGTTGACCTTGACCCCGTCGATGAGAACAAGGGTATAGTTTGGATCGCCGCCCCGCATATAGACCGAGCTTACGCTCCCGCGTCCCTCCGCCTGATCGATATGAAGACCCGGCACAGCCCGTAAGAGCGAGATGACGCTGTCTGCCTGCTGTGCGGCAATCTGTTCCGCTGTCAATACCGTCACACTGAGGGTACTTTGTGTCCGACCGCTTGGGATGAAGGTTCCGGTAACCACGACCGGCTCAAGCACAACAACAGATTCTAACTCTTTTGAGATCTCAGATTGTCCGGAAGCATTCGCGGCCAGGGCAAGGCAGGCGATCGACATAAACACCACCCTCATCAGGACTTCCCTCTCCGGGCATCGCCTTCTATGGGAACCTCTGAATAAGTCATGAATTGTTTTTTCAGGGCAAAAATGTCCCGCTTCTGCGTTCCAAATCTTGAAAATAGCAGGCTATTCTCTGCGATTCGCGTCTTGAATCGAAACATTTTATCTCCTGAAAAACTCAACCCAGACTTAATCAGATGTTCCTGTGGCATTTTCCTGTCTATCCTCCCGGCGACAAATCCCCGGTTTCCTCAAAACAAAGCGCTCCAGATCGACCAAGGGGCCTTTCGACCAAAGACGTGCCCGGACACAATCCTTCTTCTCCATTCCGGACTTTTCCAGAACCCGGAGGGAAGCCGCATTTTTTGGCAGGGACACCGCCTCGATGGTTTCGAGACCCATCTGATGAAGACCAAAGCTCAGGACCGCCTTGCAGGCCTCCGTCATATAACCCCGGCCCGTGTATTTGCTCATCAGAATAAATCCAAGTTCACCCAGTCGCGCCTCCCCCTCCCAGCGAATAAAACCGATCGACCCAATCGGCTCACCCGACTCCCTTATAAATATTCTCCAATTACTCGGAAGACCCGGAAGGGCCTGTTCCTGGGCAGACCCGTCGTCTAAAGAAAACAGGGGCTGAGCCACATCATCCGGCGCGGCAAGATAGAGTCGTTCTGTGGTCAACGGAGGCGGTCTCCACGACATTCAGGTTTGTCCTTCCCTTTAGATTCTGGCCCTTGCCTTATCTGAACAAGATACCCTACAATGCGAGTACCGCTAAACTGTAGCGCATTATAAAGCATAGCAAGCCATCGATTCCATACCATTGTGTTGAACCAGAGCCTTTACAAAATAATTCTGGGCGGACTGTTCGCTCTGTTGGTTGTCACCACGATCTGGGCAATTCGCGGAAGCAGAAAGACGGCTCCACGGCACCGATCCGGGGAGACACCACTCCCTGAAGGCGACCCGATGCTCTATCTTCAAGAGTTGCATGCCAGAGGAGAGATCAGCAAAGACGAGTACGAGGCACGCAAGAAACGCCTTGCCGTTTAACATCTAAACTCCGCTGTCAGACAGGCCACGACGTGCTGCACGGACCGACTAAAAACCTGTAGTTACCTCTTGAAAATTCGCTCTCTTTTCCTGTAGACTCCTCATGTTTTCCTGAACAGACAAACGGCTCAAGTTGTAGGAGCGGGATGGCAGTAAGCCCTGAGGGGGGCAGAATTCCGCCATAAATGAAAGGGGGGAAAGGGCTTGCAGGCATTAGGATCGCATCTGCTCTTGGAGTTGAAGGACTGTAATGCCAAGCTCTTGAATAACCAGAAGAAACTCGAGGAAATTCTGGTAGCAGCAGCGAAAACAGCAAAAGCCACGGTCATAGAAAGCCGCTTCCATAAGTTCAACCCTTGTGGGATCAGCGGGGTTGTTGTTATCGCGGAATCCCATCTGACGATTCATTCTTGGCCGGAATATGCCTATGCCGCAGTTGATATTTTTACCTGCGGTGAAACCCTGAAACCCTCTATTGCGGCAGAGTATTTAATCCGCAAACTCCAATCAAAAAATCCGTCCATCCTTGAGGTCAAAAGGGGCCTGCTTTTTGCCGATGATCGGAAGTTGCCCCACAAGCCTGACAAAGGAGCGCCTGCCCAATATGACCGACCAAAAGAACTACAAATGGTTCCTTGACTACCTGACCCCCTTCGAAGGACATATGCATGCGATTGAAACGGTCATCTTCAACAAACAAACAAAGTTCCAACAACTAGAAATCCTGGAAACCCGGAGTTATGGCCGTTGTCTCGTGCTGGACGGGAAGATGCAATCCAGTGAGCAGGACGAATTCATCTATCATGAGGCCCTGGTTCACCCGGCCATGCTGACTCATCCCAATCCTGAAAAGGTATTTATCGTCGGCGGGGGAGAAGGAGCAACCCTCCGGGAAATCCTGCGCCACAAGTCGGTCCAAAAAGTCCTCATGGTGGATATTGATGAGGAGGTTGTCGAATCCTGCAAGCGTCATCTCCCGCAATGGCATCAGGGCGCCTTTGAAGATCCCCGCGCAGAGCTTCGTTTTCTGGATGCCCGGAAATATCTGGAGGAGACCGATGAAACCTACGACATTATCATCATCGACATCTCCGAGCCGGTGGAAGAAGGCCCTGCATATCTCCTCTATACGAAAGAGTTTTACCATCTGGTCATGGAAAGGCTCAGCGACAATGGCATTATCTCACTGCAGGCGGGAACCACCTCCACCTCGGATCTCCTTTGTTTTTCAGCGGTCTATCAGACACTCAAGGCGGTATTCCCGGTTGTTTCTCCCTACCAGGCCACCATCCCCTCTTTCGGACTCCCTTGGGGTTTTGCACTCGCGTCGAAACGCTTCGATCCCCAATCCTTTGACAAGGAAGAAATCGACCGAAGGATTGCTGAGAGGATCAATGGCGAACTACGCTCCTATGACGGAGAAACCCACCTGGGACAATTCATGCTTCAAAAACAGGTCCGCCTTACCCTGGAAAGACAGGAACGGATTATCGAAGACAATCAGCCCTTGTACATCTACAGCTGATTTCTCTTCCACCTGATCCCCGGCTTTGATCATGCCAGTATCTTTTATGATAAACGAGGAACAATTCAAGACCCCTCTCTTTGATGCCATGGTCGCTCTGGCCGAGAGCCGGAAGGTTTCGTTTCATACCCCCGGTCATAAGAGCGGGAAAGGGATCTCAACCCGTTTTCGTAAATTTGTCGGGCCAAATATTTTTTCCATCGACTTAACCTCCCTGGACGAGGTGGACTCCCTACAAAAACCAAGGGGGGTCATCAAGGAATCTCAGGAACTGGCGGCCCGTGCCTATGGTGCCGACCGCTCTTTCTTTCTCTTAAACGGGACATCCGGCGGAAATCACGCGATGATGCTGGCGAGCTGCCATCCTAACGATCAGGTCCTCATCGCCCGGAATGCCCATAAATCGGTCCTGGCAGGCCTGATCTTTTCAGGGGCCCGCCCTGTTTTTTTCAGCCCGGCTGTAGACAAAGACCTGAAATTGACCTTGAATGTCACCGCCGCGGACACCCGCGCCGCCATCGACGCCAACCCGGCGGCGATGGCGCTCATCCTGACCACGCCAAACTATTACGGTATCACAGCCGACTTGGAAGCGATCATCCCCTACGCCCATAAAAAAGGACTCACGGTTCTGGTAGATGAGGCCCATGGCCCCCATCTGTCTTTTCATCCCAGGCTCCCGATTTCCGCGATGCAGGCCGGGGCCGACCTCTCTGTACAAAGCACCCACAAAATTATCGGCGGCATGACGCAGGCCTCTATGCTCCACGCCCAAGGAGGGCGAATGGACATGGCCGCGTTGGCCTCAGCCATCCGATTTATCCAGAGCACCAGCCCCTCCTATATCTTAATGGCTTCGCTTGATCTTGCACGGATGCAGATGGCAACGGAAGGGGAAAAACTTCTTGAAAAAACGATTCAACTTGCAGAAGAAGCGCGAAGCAGGATCAACCGGATTCCGGGCCTCTTTTGTTTTGACCGGAATGCCCTTAAAAAAAAACAGCCCTTGGAAAAGGGAGATTTCGATGTCACGAAACTGACCATCTCAGTACAGGATCTCGGGCTCTCCGGCTACCGGGCATCCCGGATCTTGAATAACAACTACCACATTCAGGTGGAGATGGCCGATCCCCTCAATATCCTGGTGATCGTCAGCATCGGCGACCGGCAAGACGACCTGAACCGTTTGGTGGATGCCCTTCGGGAGATGTCGAAGAAATACCACGGGACAAGACTGCCGAAACGCCTATCTGCAGAGGTCGGGCTTCCACCCTTCGGAAAGCCAACCGGGATCACCCCCCGGGAGGCCTACTTTAAAGATCATGAACCTCTTCCCCTTGAGCAGGCTCGCGGCGCCGTCTGCGCGGAGATCGTCACCGTCTACCCTCCCGGCATTCCCCTTCTCATCCCCGGCGAAATCATCACGACCGAGGTCATCGACTACATCCGGCAGATGGACCAGCTGGGCGCAACCATAGACGGCCTAGATCCCACCGGAAACAGCCTTTCGGTGATCAAGAGGTAGGGACTCTACCGTTTCGCGAACGCCGCTGCTCGATCAGTTCCTTGATATTCACACCACGTACCGGATTCTCCAGCATGAAGGCCTTCATCTTCTGCACCGCCTCAGCCTTGTCCTTTTTCTTCGGGTCGACACAGGGAACAAGTTCGGCAAAGGCTTCTCCCCTGCTCGTGAAGGAGCGGCGCTTTTTACTGTCCGAGTGCATTTGCCTTGTTCGCAGATTTTTCTTCAGGACGCTCAACCAGCCAAAGTACTTGTGCGGTAACAAAATCAATACCATATTTTTTAAAATTTGAAGCACTTTTTTTATAGTCATATGAAAATCATACATGAGTAAAATCTATGCCTAAAATACTCATACAGCAAGTTTGTACCTCACGATCAGCGACTGATCTTGGGGAAAAATGCCAAGTCGGCTGCGAAGACAAGACCAGTAACCGAAGTGTACTCGCCCGTACGGTGAGGAGACTGTTGGCCGGTAACGCAGTAATTTTAGGTGGATGGGTCTCGCGCTAGCCATCGGCGGTTTCTAATTCCGAAATCACGGGATTAGGGCTGGGCTGCTCTCTGGGCTCAATCTCACAGAGGGACAAAGTCCTATGGTGACATTGGAAGGTGGAAAAGAAATCTGGAAGGAAAAACATGTAAATTGAACTTGACCTGACAGTCACTCCCTTAAAACTGGCCGCTGTCAGATCAAGTCGAAACTACTAGAAATAATCACTGAATTTTAATCAATGTAACGACAACGTTGGATTTGTCTGTTGCTATTGCAGTATCATGCCCTTCAAGCACGATCATCTGTCCATTCTGACTGACAAAGCCGTTCAGGGGAATATCACCCGTAAGGGCAATCGCAACCGTATTGCCTGTTCCAACACTTATTGTGCCAGAGATTGTTCCAGTTGCTACTGTGTGCGTGATTGTACCATCTTGGAGGAATGTTCCAGGATTTGTTATCCCATCTACAGACACTCCTGTAGTAATATCCATCCCACTAAAGGCCGATGTTGTGAATGTGCCAGTTGCGGTAGTGGTCAATGTTGCGAAAACCGTCTCACGCCATATTTCAACGAAATTTGCCCCAGGATCCTCAATGATGCCCCCGGCAGAATTAAGAATCATGCCCCATGTACCCGCAAGACTCGCTAAAGAAATACTCGTATCCGTTACTGTTTCAAGTAAAGCCAAACGCGCTTCGATGTCCACTATTGAAGTCGCGTTGGTTCCAATGTTGGTAGAGTTTGTCCCGATATTTGTATTGTTGTCATTCACAGCACTTTCGGTTGCTGTGAAGTTTGCATTCACATCCGCTGCCACTGTCGGGGTATTGGCAGTGAAAGTGTTGGGGATGGTGAGTGGCGCAGCGTGAATTGATTGTACGCTGCAAAGAAACCCTGCCACAATGATTCCTTTATAGATTTTGTTCATGATTTCCTCCGTAGGTATTTTTTCACTATATTCTTATAATTCTATTGCCAATCCGATTGATCCCAATTGGTCTGATCCCATACAGCCGGTGTCGCCGAGGGGACAACCACATTCACTGTTCGACTCTTCTGTATGGCCGAATTGCCTGCACCATCGCTGACGTTGTAGGTCACGGTATAGCTACCTAGCGTGTTCGTATCCACTGTTGAGCTATTAATGGTGGCCGCAAGACCAACATCCACATTATCTGTGACTGTTGCACCCAGTTCTGTGTAGGCGCTCCCCAAGGTAATGATTTGAGGGTTCGCACCTGCCAGGGTAATCACCGGTGCGGTTTGATCGGTCACGTTAACGGTTCGGGTAAGCTGTATCGCCGGATTGCCCGCACCATCGCTGACGTTGTAGGTCACGGTATAGCTGCCCACGATGCCCGTAAGTACTGCCGAGCTATCAATGGTGGCTGCAAGACCAACATCCACATTATCTGAGACAGTTGCGCCCAGTTCTGTATACGCACTCCCCTGAGCGGTGGTTTGCGGGTTCGCACCTATCAGCGTTATCACCGGTGCAGTTTGATCGGTGACATTAACGGTAAGGTTTCGGGTGACGCTATTGCCTGCTGTATCTGTGGCCGAATATGCCAGAGTATAGGTTCCAACAATTGATATATTTACAGTGCCAGTAATTGTTGCCACCAGGCCTACATCGACATTATCTGTCACAACACTACCCGGATTTGAAAATGCTGAACTGTGGACTACCGTCAACGGATTCGCACCCAAAATAACAATCACGGGCGCCTGTGTATCAGCCAGAGCAGTGACGATATTGATGCCTGCTACGGCATTGGTGGTCGCTGTGTCAATGGTTCCGGTCGCAGCTGTCAGATCGTTATCCAGATCGGTGAGTTGTGTAGGATTGGGAACAGACCCTGCTGTCAAACCATTCACTGTGGCCTGAAGCGCAGCAAGGGATGCGTCAGCTCCACCCGTCAGAATATTCGATATATTAATAGCCGTGCTTGTCTGGGTAATGAAATTCTATGTGGGGGCAATCTGAGCAATATCAGCATCCGCACCTGCTGCGGTCGGCTGGATAGTGAGCAGCGATGTATTCAACACTGTTGTAAAGTTAGCGCCACTGGCTCCGGGGATCGCTTCTCCTGCAGGTGTCGTGACTGTGAGATTATTGGTTAGCGTTTCAACAGCTATTGTTGACTGTTGTGCCAATGCAGCGGCTGCAATGTTTGCCGCCTGAGGATCTGGTGTAACACCCGCAGCCATTCGCCCGTCAATAGCTCCTGTGGTCAGATCATTGGCAAGATTTGCGATTGTGGACGCTATTGTGCTGCCTGTTGCATTCGAAGTTCTACGAATCATTTCGGCGGCAGCTTCATTGGCCCTCAACACACCGGCGACGTTGGTGGTGTCCACAGGCGTGGTAATGGGATCCACGCCTGTGGGAAATCCAAACCCCATCGCACCCAAAACGTTCGCTGTCGCGACTGCCAGATTTCCTGGGGTTAAGGTGCCTCCACCCAGAGCTGTGGCTGTAGCAACTGCCAGTGTGGATAGTGGATTGGCATTACCCGTAACTGTGCCACCCGCGGGCAGTGTGGTTACCGCTGTTGTCAAAGGGAAATCTTGCACAGCCCCTGTAACGATGTCTGTCCCACCACTGACTGTAATGATCAAAGGTGTGACTGTTCCAGCAGAGACGGTAAAAGAGAAATGGGCAGTTCCGTCGGTAACCGGGTTGACAGGCGTCGTGGTAACAAGAGCGCCGAGACCATCCTTCACGGTGATTGCGCCGCCCACGGATGGACCATCACCAGCGCTGCCTGATATTGTGGTTGTTCCACCTGGCCCGGGCAAGCTGTCGCCACTACAGCCTGACAGCGCCATGACGGTTATCACGCCTAAAGCATACATGGGCTTCATCCAGCGAGGAAGCATTGTAAAATCACCAAAGAATATCCTATTCATTCCACCCACCTTTTAATTTCCAACACAGCAATTAAGTGCCAACGTTAAAAAATCTCTATCATCTGCAAATATTCTGTGGAACCACTGGCTTTATATTCCCAGTATGGTATATTCTGGAATAGCTTTTAACATAACCGTTTTTTATTGTGATGTCAAGCAGAAACACTTCTTGAAGAGGCTTGCACTAGAAAATTGAATCTGCCATGTGATAGACTTCTCTAAAATAGTTTTTGAGAACCAAACCTATGGTTAAGACCTCAACACAAGACAAACTCATTACACGTATTCAGCGACTAAAGAAGGATCGCAATGCAATCATTCTGGCGCATAATTATCAGGTCGGGGAGATTCAGGATGTTGCGGATTTTCTGGGCGACTCGCTCGAACTCTCCCGGAAGGCGGCCCTGACCGATGCCGAGGTCATTGTCTTTTGCGGCGTTCATTTTATGGCAGAGACTGCCGCGATTCTCTGTCCCGATCAGATGGTCCTCCTGCCGGACCTTGCGGCGGGCTGCGGCATGTCGGAAATGATCTCGACCGAAGAGGTCCGAACCCTTAAAGCAGAACATCCGGATGCAGTTGTGGTCTGCTATGTCAACTCCAGCGCGGCAGTCAAGGCCGAATCCGATATCTGCTGTACCTCTTCCAATGCCGCCAATGTGGTCCAGTCTATTCCAAAAGATCGAGAAATCATCTTTATCCCCGACCAATATCTTGGGGATTATGTCACGCGGAAGACCGGTCGCAAGCTGATCCTCTTCAACGGCTATTGCCCGACCCACTTTAGAATCATGACTGCAGACCTTGACGCCGCGAAAACATCCCATCCCGAGGCCTTGGTCGTGGCCCACCCGGAGTGTACCCCGGCGGTCAGCGCGATGGCAGACCAGGTTCTTTCCACCAGCGGGATCTGTATGGAATCAAATAAGACGGAGAAGCAGGAGGTGATCGTCGCGACAGAAGTCGGGATTCTTCATCGCCTGAAAAAAGAGAATCCCGATAAAGAGTTCATTCCCGCCTGTACCTGGTGTGACTGTGCGCATATGAAGGTCAACAATCTGGAAAAACTTCTCTGGTCCCTGGAGTCATTGCAATACCCGATCACCGTACCACCTTCTATTGCCAAGAGGGCCAAGCAGGCCATTGATCGGATGCTCGAGATCGGATCATAAAGATGTTCGATATCGGCCGGTCACTGATTCTCTTTGGCATTCTTCTTTCTCTCATCGGAGGGCTACTCCTTCTTTTTGCGAAGGTCCCCGGCATCGGGAAACTTCCGGGAGATATCCTGATTCAACGCAAGAACTTCAGCTTCTATTTTCCCTGGATAACATGCCTCCTGATCAGCCTCATTCTTTCTCTCTTCTTCTGGTTCATAAAAAAATGATCCTGTCCTTTTTAATGATTGCACTTTCTCTTCTCTCTGCCCCGCCCCTCCTTCAAGCGGAAGAAACCCTACGCGTTTCATTAATGGATCAGGTCAAACAACTTTCATTCTTCTCCCGTAAGGGATTTTCGATCACCACACTCTCTGGGAAGCGGCTCGGGCCTCTGACGAAATCCGCCCGGATTTCATTGTCACCTGGAGGAATTGCCATTAACCGCGTGGACAGCCACCTGAAAGAGCTCCTCTTTATCCCCCGGCGGGGAGGAATGATCTCCTTAAACCAAAATCCCTTCCAGGGCACATTTCGGGTCATCAGAAAAAAGGGTGGTCTTCTTGTCTTAAACGAGGTGGACCTGGAGCTCTACCTCAAAGGGGTGGTCCCTTCTGAGATGCCTTCCAAATGGAAGATGGAGGCCCTCAAGGTGCAAGCAGTGATCTCCAGAACCTATGCCCTCTATAAAAAAAGAGAGCACCGGGGGAGAGAGTATGATCTTGTCGGGTCCATTCTGGCCCAGGTCTATAAAGGCGCATCGGTTGAAAATCGCCGCACATCTGCCGCAGTGGAAATGACAAAAGGCATGATTCTGAGCTATGAAGGGGCGCCGGCCCTCACCTTCTTTCACTCGACTTCAGCAGGCCCCACTGAAGATGCCTCCGAAAGATGGAATATCGATCTCCCCTATTTAAAAGGAGTCAGCTGTCCTCTTGACAGAGAGTCGCCCTACCATCAATGGAAGAAAGTGATTTCCCTGTCCGATCTCGAGAGCGCGCTTCGGAAAAAAGGATTTCCCGTCCATACCGTCGCGACCTTGACCCCGCTCAAGTGGAGCCGGGCGGGACGACTCCTGACCGTCCGGATTTTATATAATGGAGGAGAGATTTTTCTAAAGGCCGAAGATCTTCGTCAGATACTCGGATATCGCATTCTACCCAGTACAAATTTCAGAATCGCTTCCTTTGGAAAAGAGCTTATCTTTAAAGGAATGGGCTTCGGACATGGCGTGGGTCTCTGCCAGTGGGGCGCGAAGGTTCTGGCGGAAAAGGGCTTTAATTTCGAGAGAATTTTACTACACTATTATCCCGGTGTGACATTGCAACCTTATGAGGCCCTACAATCATCTCGATAGAAGATAACCAGAGCGTTGCTGACTATGATTACCCTCTCGACCCGGCCCTCATCGCTGGGTCCCCGCCGCCAGAACGAGACCAGAGCCAACTTCTGATCTATCATCGGGACAGCGGACAGATGGAACATCGCTCATTTACTTCGCTTCCGAAATACCTCAAGCCTCACGACCTCCTGGTCCTGAATGATACACGGGTCTTTCCTGCCCGCCTCACTGCGGAGAAAGGCTCTGGCGGTCGACTGGAGCTCCTATTCCTGCGACCACTTCTACATCAGGTCGAACAAGAAAAAGGGATTTTCAGTCAGTGCTGGGAGGTTCTGGCCAAAGGGAAGGGACGCGAAACGACTGACCTCTTCTTTAAAGGAAAGATCCTGGGCCGCTTTTTAAAAGATCTGGGGGGAGGCCGTCACGAGGTGGTCATCCACCGCCCAGCAGATCAATACAGTGACGTCTACACCTTTCTGGAGAGATGGGGAGAGATTCCGCTTCCACCCTATATTCTTAAAAGGAGAAAAATGGAAGGAAGCAATCTCTCAGAATCGCTTTGTCGAGCAGAGGAAGCGGAGGATCGGGAGAGATATCAAACGGTCTACGCCAGGCGATGGGGCTCTGCAGCGGCACCGACCGCGGGCCTTCACTTTACGGATCCCCTGCTCAATACCCTCCGGGAGAAAGGGATTCAGACGGCAACGATCACGCTCCATATCGGCCTCGACACCTTCCAGCCTATGCGTTCAGAAAAGATTCGGGACCATGAGATGCACCGGGAATGGTATCAGGTTTCTGAGGAAACAGCCTCACAGATCAACACCACACGGGAGCGTGGGGGAAGAGTCATCGCTGTCGGCACCACGGTGACCCGCGTCCTGGAAACAGTCACACGGCCCGGGGGTCGGATTCAGGCAGGAGAAGGCGAGACGGACCTCTTCATTACTCCCGGATACCGCTTTAAAGGAACAGACGCCTTGATTACAAACTTCCATCTTCCGAAATCGACCTTGCTTGTCCTGCTCTCCGCTTTTGCAGGAAAGGATGTAATTCGCTCAGTTTACCGGGAAGCAATCGCGCGGCGCTACAGATTTTATAGCTACGGAGATGCCATGTTTGTTGTATGATGGGGGGAAATAGTGGCATACTGAACTGCGACTGATGGAGGGGAAATGCGCGAACTGAGAATTTTAAAAGAGACGGAAGAAAATCCGAAAAAAAAAAAGAAACCCCCGATACTGCTGATTACTTTTATGGGGATTCTCGTCTTCCTCGGCCTCTTCTTCCTCTTCGAAGAGAATCCCACTGAAGACCTTAACCCCGCCTCAAACCTCTCCAATGGTGAAAATAAGGGGACCAAGACTTTTCGTTCAGAGTTCACCCCGGGCAAGATACGGATCGATTCCGGGAAAGAAGCCTTAGCACCCTCTGTAGATGAAAATAAAAAACCAATCGGACCAATTCAAAAAAAAGAACTCACCTTTTTAAAAACCCTCAAGGAGAAAAAAAAAGAAAACCCTCCCTTAAAGATCAAGAAGGAACCTCAGAAAGATCAGAAAATAACAACAAAGAAAAAATCCCCGCGCAAGACAAAAAAAGTGATGGCCACAACTCTCCCTCCTCGAAAATCTGTTCCAGGTCAATTCGCGGTTCAAGTTGCCTCTTTTTCAAAAAAGAACAGGGCAGAGGTTCTGGCAGAGGAATTGAGGGAAAAAGGGTATAAAACTTACGTCGTCTCACAGGAAATCCCTCAAAAAGGACGATGGTATCGTGTCCGTATCGGACACTATGCGGATCGGTCTGAGGCCGTACGCCTGTCCAATCGGATCAAACGTTCCGAGAAACTCGATGCCTTCGTGACGTCTGATCACCGATGAACCGCCCTCACACCATCCTTTCCTCCCCAAAAAATCCTTATCACCATTCGGTCACCAATGGATTTTAACGAATCCTCAGGGGATATCCAGGATTTCTTCAGTCCCCGGGGGGGGCTCTCTTCTGCCATCGAGGGCTTTGAATACCGTGAGTCCCAGATGAAGATGGCACAGTCGGTCAGCGAGGCACTTGATCAACATTCGACGCTCCTGGTAGAGGCCGCTACCGGAACGGGGAAAACATGGGCCTACCTGATCCCCGCCATTCTGAGCGGGAAGAAGGTTGTGATCTCCACCGGCACCAAGACACTCCAGGACCAGATCTTTCTCAAAGATCTTCCCTTTCTCGCCAAGCATATTTCCTGCCGCTTCACCTACAGCATGATGAAGGGGAAATCGAACTATCTCTGCCTGCATCGTTTTGAGGAATCTTTAAGACAACCGAGCTTCGAAGGGATTGAGGCAGAAAATGATTTTGAGATGGTCCGTGCGTGGGCGACAAGAACAGAAACAGGAGATCGGGCCGAAATTTCAGCCCTTCAGGACAATGCTGCAATATGGCAGGCCGTTTCGGTCAAAGGGGATGCCTGCCTTGGGGGACAATGTCCCGCCTACGACCGATGTTATCTAACCCGAATGAAACAGGACGCGGCAGCAGCAGACATCGTGATCGTCAACCATCATCTTTTCTTCGCAGATCTCGCCCTCAAGGACATTTCCTACGGACAAATCCTACCGCATTATGACGCTGTCATTTTTGACGAGGCCCATCTGCTGGAAGAAACGGCAACCCAATACTTCGGGACCTCTGTCAGCAGCCATCGGCTTGAGGATTTTGCCCACGACGCAGAACGCGAGTTCCGCCTCTTTAAGGGAGACCACCGGCTCTGCCTTGAACAAACGCTTAGGATCTTGTCCGATTCAGTACACTTTTTTCATCATTTCAGAAAGGGAGAGGACCGATACCGACTGACACTTCATGATTTCTCTGAAGAGGCCGTCTCCTCTGGAAAAAAATTGTGCCAATCCTTTGCGCTCTTGTGCCGAACCATAAACAGCCTCCCCGCCAGGAGCGAGGGGATCACGCATCTTCTTGAAAGGATTGAATCGCTTTGTGACGATCTTCAGACTTTTACGACTGTGGGAGAGGAAGAGACAGAATCCACAACAGCAGCATCAGGGGGCGATAAAAATCTCGTCTATTGGGCGCAACAACGGAAGCGCGGCGTCTTCCTTCATGCCTCCCCCCTCGATGTCTCAGACATATTACAGGAACGTCTCTTCGAGAAAGAGATCCCGATCATACTGACCTCGGCCACCCTCTCCGCGATGAATCATTTTGAGTTCATCCGTGAACGGATTGGGATCAAGAACGCGGAAGAGGTCCGCCTGACGACCCCATTTGACTATGAAAAGCAGACCCTCCTCTACCTTCCCGCCCATCTTCCCAATCCATCCCACCACGAATTTTCAGATGCCATTTCGGAAGAGATCATAAAGATCCTGGAAGCGAGCAAAGGAAGGGCCTTCCTCCTTTTTACCAGTTGGAGAAATCTGGAGACCGTCTATCACAATATCTCAGGGCGTCTTCCCTATCTGTGCCTGAAGCAGGGGGACCAGCCAAAGCAGTATCTTATTGAGGCCTTTCGAAAAGATATCCCATCGGTTCTCTTTGGAACAACCAGCTTCTGGCAGGGAGTGGATGTGGAGGGCGAGACACTTTCCTGCGTCGTCATAGACAAACTCCCCTTTTCCTCGCCGGCAGACCCACTCATCACGGCCCGGATCGAAGCGCTGGCCCGTCAAGGAAAAAACCCCTTCATGACCTTCCAGGTCCCGTCTGCGGTTCTGTCTCTCCGGCAAGGGATTGGTCGCTTGATTCGGAGGAAGGATGACCGGGGACTGATCGCCATTCTCGATCATCGTATTACAAAGAAGAAATACGGGGAATGTTTCCTATCCAGCCTCCCCCCTGCACCGCGAACAGATTCTCTCGGGGAGGTAAAGTCATTTTTTGAAACACTTTGAGGAAGCTCCTACTCACCGTCATTAATGACTTCTTTTTTAGCAAGTGAAAGATAGGACTGGACCTCCTTGAGTGCGGGATTTATTTTCTGTACCTCTTCCCATTCTTTGAGGGCGAGGTCAATAAAACCCTTCATATAATAGGTAATTCCGAGGTGAACCATTGAGGACGTATACTTCGGATTGACCTGTTTTGCTTTGTTAAACTGTTCGATCGCCTCGTCAAATAAACCTTTCTCACGGAGGGCAATTCCAAATTTGGTCAGCACATCTGTAAAATTAGGACGCATCGAGAGGGCCTTGCGGTATTGGGCCAGGGCCTCGTCCTGCAAGCCGATTTCGGAATAGAGATCGCCCAGTTTCGCATGCTCATTGGCAAGCTTCCCGTAAAGATAGGGGTCGATGGACTCACTTTCGGCTCGAACAACCTCTGCCGCTTTAGAAAAAGTCTTGCTGGCGGCATCGTATTCTCCAAGGTCATTGAGGCTAATTGCCAGGTTTAAAGACGCCTCCGTATATCGTGGGTTTATTTCAAGGGCCTTTTCAAAATATTTAACCGCATTTTTCGGATTTTCTTTCTGACAGGCGATGATGCCCAGCTTATTATAGATATCGGCATAACCCTTCGGGTGCCCCTCCAGGAGGAGAAAGTAAAGCTTCTCCGCTTCTAGGATTTTTCCCTGATCAAAGGCAACTGAGGCCTTTTCGTAGATCTGTTCAAAATCTTCCATCGACGTTCCTCCTTCAGTGCCCGCTACTCTACAATAAAGAACCCAAGGAGTCAAAAATATCTGCGTGCCTGAAGAGCGACATTGTTTTTGTCTTGTCGTGCAGGTTATAATGCCTCCATCATTATCATGGTTTACCAGATCGAAAGGGGGATGGATGGAGCAGCAAGAAAAGATGGCACCCTTTTTTTTGAAAAAGGAGCCTTATTATCAACCTATTGGTGAGGAGGTTTGCCTCTTTAAGGCGGCATATGATTCGAAACGACCTGTCCTCCTGAAGGGACCGACCGGATGCGGAAAAAGCCGCTTTGTCTCCCATATGGCCTATCATCTCAAACGCCCCCTCATTACCGTCGCCTGTCACGAGGATCTGACGGCATCCGACCTTGTCGGCCGCTATCTCCTCCAAGGGGATGAAACGGTCTGGAGCGACGGCCCTCTTGCGCTGGCCGTGAAATACGGGGCTATCTGCTATCTTGATGAGATTGTCGAGGCGCGAAAAGATACAACGGTGGTGATCCACCCTCTCACAGATGACCGGCGCATCCTTCCCATCGAAAAGAAGGGAGAAGTCCTCTCCGCTTCTGATGATTTTATGATTGTCATCTCCTATAATCCCGGTTATCAGAGTGTCTTGAAAAACCTCAAGCAAAGTACGCGTCAACGCTTCATCGCCCTGGAGTTTCAATATCCCACCCGGTCCGTGGAGACAGAAATTGTTTCACATGAGTCCGGCGTCTCTCACGAGATTGCCGGGAGACTGGTCTCTATCGGGGAAAAGCTCCGGAACCTCCGCGATCACGGCCTTGAAGAAGGGGTCAGTACCCGTCTCCTGATCTATGCGGGTCAGTTGATGGAGCGCGGAATTCCACCCCATCTCGCCTGCGAGGCGGCGATTGCCGACCCCATGACCGACGACCGGGATATGCGGCGCAGCCTGGTTGAGATTATACAGAGTTTCTTTGAATGAATGCGGACTCTACATGTCACTCTATTCAAAAGCTCCTCGAAGCGACACTCGATTCGGATGATATCGAGGAAATAACAGACCCCCTTGGGGAGATTCCGGCCGGGGACCTCGCCACGGCCTTTCATATCGGCCTGATTCTTTCAGACTTTTCGATAAAGGCTGCAGCGGAATATTTCCGCGTCCTCCCCGAAGTTCTGAAGTCGCTCTCTCCCGATGAATTGGGGGGATGGGTGGCGATGGGCATCCCGATCGCTAAAAAGTCATCCGGGGCGGGAATACGATTTTTCAAGGAAGGTCCCCGCGTTTTTTCTCAGATCCCGTCCAGGGCAATGCGTGAACGATTTATCCGGCAGGGAAACACCCTGGCCCAGAAAGACTACAATCTCGCCGTCGAATATTACCGGCAGGCCCCGCCACTGTTGAGCAATTCGGCCTTGAGCGATGTGGCCTTCTCCGCCTGGGCCATGCAGGGCCTTTCTCTGGGAGAAAATGATTATACCCTCGCGGTAGAATATTACCGGATTACCCCTACGCTTCTGCGGCATCTCCCGATGAGGTTGATCCCGAAGTGGATTGCGGTCGGTCTGAATCTCGCGCAAGGGAACCTCCTTCAGACTCTCCTTTTCATGAGAAACAGCCCGGAGATCTTCTCGAAGATTCCATCTTCATCCGAACAAGCCCAGGTTCTTGAACTGACCCACGAGGTGGCAGAGCAGTCCCTGGACCTCGCGGGACAGCTCTTCAAGGACGCGCTGGAGGTCCTCCCTCCATTCAGGATCCTTCATCTGGAGTCCATCCTGCTTGAGAAGGCCATCGAAATCGCCCGCTTTAACGGTGAACTGGCCGCGACTCTCTTTTTAAGCGGCCCCAGAATCCTCAAAGAGATGGGACCCGTCTCTCATAAGTTTTCCGAATGGGTCGAGACCGGTATCGCCCTCTTAAAGACAAATCCGGATGCGGCACAGGGCTTTTTCTCACTCAAATCAAAATCAGCCCTTCATGCCATCGATCAGTTAAAGGGGGGCGTCTCCCTGTCGCGCATTTCACGGACCCTTAAGATATATGCCGAAGCCCTTTCAGGGCAGCGTGTCTCCATCGCAGCAACAACCCGCCTTGAAGAGGATGGGGCCAAGAGAGAGGCCGACCTTCCAACAACAGACGGGAAGACGATCTACCTTCCGGCCCATGTCGGCCACTTCCCGACAGATGCCCTCAACTTTGAGTGGTACAAGGTGGCCACAGCCTATCAGGCCGGATATCTTGAGTATGGCACCTTCTTCCCTCAGATGAACGAAACAGCCGATCTGATCGCTTCTCTTCAGGAAAAGTATCAACGGCGGGGCGGTTTCTCCAGCCTGAGTTCCTTTTTCTCTCTCTTTCCTGAACCCGCGTTGATTAAAAAGCTCTTTGAAATTTCTGAGGGAAGCCGCATTGAATTCAAGCTCAAGCAGGAATATCCCGGCCTGAAGAAGGCCATCATTCGAATGCGTGAGGCCGATCTGGAGCAACGGCCATCCTTGATGGGCCTGACCCCGCGGGGGATGGTTCTGGAATTTCTCCTTCAAATTTCCCTTGCCGGAAAAACCAAAGAACCAATCCCCCCTCCCCTTCAAAAGATTCTCTTCGAGGCCTGCCGCATCCTCGGTGCGGTCCAGACACCCGAGGCGACCGTGGCCACATCAATGAAGGCGGCGACAGCAGTTTTCGATCACCTGGAAGAGGGAGAAGGGGTTCAGGAAATGCCGACGGGACCCATGGAGACCTTCGAAGAAGAGGGAAGACGTGCAAAAGGGGAAGGTGAAGAAAGTGGGGAGATCCGCCCTTCCACACGCGGCGCAATCGAACCGGAAAGGGTCGAAGAGACACGGAAGGTTCTGAAAAAATACAGCGATGCGCTCCTGGAAAAGTTAAAGGAAGCCGGGGTCGATGTCTCTTCCGAGTCGGCTGAATCCGCCCTCTCTATTTCGGTCGATCAGGGAGAGGTCAGCATTCAGGCGCTCCGCCAGGGCAAGGCCGAGGAGGATCTGGACCGAATCGCCGACAGACTCGGGGCCGATCAACCTGGCAAAGGCGGGGACCCAAAGAAAAAGACCTTTTTATATGATGAGTGGAATTGTGAAGTGGAGGACTACCGGCCCGGCTGGTGCCGCGTCATTGAAAACCGGGTCTCCCCGGCGAATGCTACGCTGGTCGATGCCATCGTGGCCGAATATGGCGGAATGATTCATGCGGTCCGAACTGCCTTTCTCTACCTCAGACCGGAGGGACTCAAACGGGTCAAGAAAGAACGGGAGGGAGATGCCCTTGATCTTGACGCCCTCATGGAAAGCCGCATCGACGCGAGATCGGGCCGAACCCCATCGGATCGGATCTACGTTGCCCGGTATAAGAAGGAGCGGAGCGTCGCGGTCGCAGTCCTCGTTGATATGAGCGGCTCGACACAGCAACAGCTTCCCCAAGTCAATAAGAGTATCCTGCAAATCGAGAAGGAGGCCCTCATTATTCTTGCCCGGGCCATCGATGCCGTCGGGGACCGGTTTGCCCTCTACGGTTTTTCCGGGAAAGGGAAGGATACCGTTGATTTCAACATATTAAAAGACTTTGAAGAAAGCTACAATCGCGACATAGACTGCCGAATCGGCGGGATACAACCGGCCATACAAAACCGGGATGGCGCGGCCATCCGGCACGCGACTATCAAACTGGCAGCACAACCGGTGAAGATCAAAATACTGGTCCTGATCAGTGACGGAAAACCGCTCGACGACGACTATCGCGGCTCCTACGCCATGGCCGACACGCGGGTGGCCCTTCGTGAGGCAAAGCGGCAGGGAATTCATCCCTACTGTATCACGGTGGATCGGGACGGAGATGAATATCTAAAAGGGATGTATGGAGACGTTGCCTACATGGTGATCGACCATGTAGAGAAACTTCCAGCCAGGTTGCCCTACATCTATAAACGACTCACAACATAACGGTGACGATCCAGCACACCCCTCTTTTCCTCCATGGCGGCGTTGCTGTGGTACTCGAATCCTCGCGTATAGAGACATACGCTGCGGTTCTGCGCTCCTCGCGCCTTGCCCTGAAGGGAAATTAGTGGCATGCTGAATCGTCACCGTAACTATTGGGAATGGAGGCATGATCTTGGAGAAAGGCGATAAGTACAAGAGTTGGCTCTGGTTTATGTTCAAGGAATATGTAAGAAAAATTCGGCGCACTGCGTCCTCAGGCGCTCCCGAGGTGAGTGACATGAAGATAAGATACGAGCAGATCTATCCGGAGGCCTCCATAAAGATCATGATCGAAGAGAAGGTCGGCATGATTGTCGTCTTTAATGACCTAGAAGAACGGACCACAGCAGAGCTGGATGACATTCTTTCTCAGGAACAATTGATGGCCTATCTTGAGAAAACATATGGCCGAGGGAAGTACAAGATCAATCTCTACGAGGGGATGACCTTCATCGCGACCCGAAATTTTAGGGTCAAGCTTGAAGATGAATCCGTCCCTGAAATATGGCGCGAAATTGTGGCAAGAAACAAGGCCGCAGAGGGGAAACACAATCCGTGGGACAACTAGATCATCCAGTCATCTCAATTGTCGGGCGGCCCAATGTTGGAAAATCGACCCTCTTCAACAAGCTGGTCGGCAAACGAAAGGCCATCGTCCAGGACCTTCCGGGAATAACCCGCGACCGGAACGAAGCCCTCTGCCACTACCGGGACCGCCAGTACACCCTCATCGACACCGGGGGTCTCCTCCCGGATACCAGGGAAACCCTTCCGGAACAGGTCAGCCGACAATCCAAAGCCGCCATTGCGCTCTCAGACATCGTTCTGTTTCTTATGGATGTCCGGGAGGGAATCACACCGGTCGATCTGGCGCTGCATAAACTTCTCCGAAAATGCGGCAAGCCAATTACCTATGTCATTAATAAAATCGAAGGGAAAGGGAAGGACGGCCTGGGCGAGTTTTATAAATTGGGGGTCAGTACATTTTATCCGGTTTCGGCGGAGCACAATGAGGGCTTGAGTGACCTCCTCGATGCCCTCTACCCGCATATGTCTCCATTAGAGACAAGCGTGATTGACAAAGGACCCAAGGTCGTGGTCCTGGGTCGCCCTAATGTCGGAAAATCAACACTGATTAATGCCCTACTCAAGGAAGACCGTCTGGTCACCAGTGACATTCCCGGGACAACACGCGACACCATTGATACCTGGGTAAGCTTTCGCAAGAAGAAATATCTCTTTATCGATACCGCCGGGATACGAAGGCGGGGAAAGATCCGTCACGGGGCCGAACGCTTCAGTCTCTCCAGAACAAACAGTGCTATTGAGCGATGCGATATTGCGCTTCTTCTCATTGACGGACTTGAAGGCATTACGGAGCAGGATACGAAGATTGCAGGCTTGATCATTGAAGCCGGGAGAGGATTGATCCTCCTGATTAATAAATCCGATCTCTTTAAAAAAGATGGAAAAGATCGGATCAAGCATCAGGAGGAATACAGGTTCCCTTTCATGCACGACCTCCAGAGGGAATACATCTCCGCGCTGAAGGAAACGGGCCTACCCAACATTTTTCAGAAAATTGAAAAGGTGTACAAAGGATATACAAACCGGGTCACGACAGGGGACCTCAATCGCTTCTTCAAGCGGGTCACCGACAGCCATCCGCCGCCTCTCCACAAGGGCCGAACGATCCATCTCAACTACATCACCCAGGCGGCCATCCGTCCCCCGACCTTTGTCCTGTTTGCAAATGCCCCCTCCGGACTTCCGGACCACTACCTCCGTTACATCGAAAACCAGCTCCGGAAGTCCTTCCCCTTCAACGGGGTTCCGATTCGCCTGAAACTCAAACGAAAGTCACGAGACCGCCGAGAAACGTGATAACAGCAACGGGATAGCAGGAGAGGAGTAGTGATTCACGAGGCTATTCAGCCGGAGCAAAGGCCTTTTTGAGGAGCGGCTCCATCTCTCCCTTCGTGACCATTTCATCAAGGATGTCGGTATCTCCATAAAATTCGCCATCAATGAAGACCTTTGGAAGCGTCGGCCAATTGGTCATCTTGGAAAGGGCTTCCCGCTTTTCCATATTTCTTAAGACATCAATCAACTCAAAGGGATAGCCATAGCGGTTGAAAAACTCAATGGTTTCCTTTGTAAATCCGCACATCGGCCTCATCTTGCTGCCCTTGCCGTATATCAGGATCTTGTTTTCTTTGATTTCTTTCTTAATTTCTTCTTCAATCAGATTTTCCATGGAGACTCCCTCTTCTTTATTGAAATGCAAATGCACGCAATCGTATAAAATTACAAGGACGCAAATTCGTCAGGCGTATGCGCCTTGATCTCCAGGGCATGAATCCGCCCATCCTTCATCGGCTCATCCAATGACTGCTGAACCAGCCTGTGACGATCCAGCAAATTCTTCCCTGCAAAGGCCTCAGAAACAATTCTAACCTGAAAGTGATCCATCATTCCGGTCTTGTCAACCAGTGTCACATCGGCTTCCGGCATCGCCTTCAAGATATAACCAACAAAAACATCTTCAGCAATCACGCTTCTATACCCTCCATCACTTTAATTTACCCTTATCCATGATTATACTTCACCCTTTTTTAGATCTTCAAGAGAAAAAAAGAAAAAAGCCTCACTATTCAGCATGCCCCTATTTTTTAGAGTCAGGCGCGAGGAGGGTAGGTAATCCTCCCTAAATATAAAGGTGCTCAGAAGTAGAATTTTCCAATATAGTAATTTAGGAGGAGAATCTACGA